>CAZUDR010000386.1:0-3723 GCA_964618715.1 uncultured Undibacter sp.
CGACATTGCCAAGGTGTCGGTCATCGGCATCGGCATGCGCAGCCACGCCGGCGTGGCGGCTAAGGCCTTCAAGGCGCTGTCGGAGCGCAACATCAATATCCGCGCCATCACCACCTCCGAGATCAAGTTCTCGGTGCTCATCGATGCCGAATATACCGAGCTGGCGGTGCGCACGCTGCATGCCCTCTACGGGCTGGACAAGGGTTAAAGAGATCGACCATCGGGGCGGCAACGCCACGGGCAGCGATCAGCCGGATCTGTCACGGTACTGACGCAGCAACGCGCGGCCATAGTCGTTGCCGTTTGGCGTGCGCACAAGTGCGTGGGCGTGGCGCCGGCTGTAGCCCGTGTCGGGCAAGGCGACCCCGGGCTGATGATAGAACTCGATGAAAATCACCGGGCTGTAGATGCGGTAGTAGAAGGGACTCACCGGATCGAACGCGCCGATCCAGGCGAAAACCGTGCGGTCGAGCTGTGCCTTGACCTCCTCGAGCCGCAGGGCCGCGTGGCCGGCAGGCAGCCGGCCGGCATAGAGCCCGATCAGGTCGACGAGCTGCTCGCGTTGCGTCTCGTTCATGTCGCTCGCCGGGAGGCCGACCGGCGGCAAGACGATGTTGTCCCGGAAGCCGGACGCGTAGCCGTCAAATGGAAGGTCCTGACCGATCGTCGCCCTGGCGCGCTGTTCCGGCATGAGCGCATCCATGAACGCCCATCCCTCCGCTTCCTCCTCGCGCAAAACAGAGATGCCCTTGTAGATACCCGACTCCGCAGTCACCGGCTCGGAGCCGAGCAGCATTGGCGACAGCACCATCTGGTCGCCAAGGACGAAACAATTCACGTTGCAGTGGTGACCATCGAGCTGCCAGCCCCAGGGGCTGTCTGCCGACGGTGCGCCGAACAGGCTGATCCAGTAGAAGCCTTCGCCGAACTCGTCGGGCAGGCCGGTCAGTTCGGCCAGGTGCTCGTTGAGACGCATGGCATTGCGCGCGGTCTCGTAGGCGCGGGCGCCCAATCCGCTCTGCACGAACGCAAACAGGAGGGAGCGCTGCTGCTCGCCCAGCTCGGCGAGGCAGAGCCCGTGCCGCATGATGTTGCGGTGGATGTTGCTCCAATGCCGCCACACCTCGCTGTCAACGGGAAACTCGACCGCGGCGCGCTGTCCGGCATCAAGCGACGCGAGAAACCGCTCCGCGGCCTCGCGCAGCGGTCGCAGCGACATCCCCGTCGGCCGGATCGGATACAGGCCCGGCACCGTGGCGCCGTCAGCGGTCAGGCCCCTGAACGGCTCTTTCAGCGACACGTGCCATGTCGCGATCAGGTCCTGCAGCGGCCGCGGCAAGGTCGCCGGGTCCACCCGCGGCGGTGCCCGCAGTGGTTGGCGACTGAGCACACCGGTATCGGTCATCGCGAACCATTCCTGATCGACGCGGAAAGCTTGCACAACGCCAATGCGGGTGGCAACGCCTTCGCAAGAACGACGCCTCGGGTCACCAAGCTGGATCAAGCGAGGCAGGCTGTGCTGTACTCGCAGGAAATACAGGGGAGGAATGCGTGAGGCTGGTTCTGTTTCAGACTGCACCCGATGCGGACATCGTGCCGGGGCTGCTCACCGACCGTGGCGTCGTCGACATTTCCGCCGCGGTGCGGAAGGACCACACACCGCAGCTCGTGATGCAGGGCATCATCGATGACTTCGAGGCCTTGCGCCCTGCCCTGGAAAAGCTGGCAGCACAGGGGGACGCCACGCCACTCGACAAGGTGCGCCTGCGCCCGCCGCTGCCGCGGCCGGGCAAGATTCTCGCCTGCATCGCCAACTACTGGGAACATGCCCAGCGCGAGGCGCGGCCGCTCAACATGTTCATGAAGAATCCGGACGCCGTCATCGGCCCCGGCGACACCATCGTGCTGCCCGAATTCACGGTGCCCTGGATCTTCATGCACGAGGCCGAACTCGCCCTGGTGATCAAGGGGCCCGCAAAAATGGTGAAGGCGAAGGACTGGCAAAACGCAGTGTTCGGCTACACCACGATGATCGATGTGTCCGCGCGCGAGCACGGCCGGCGCACCTGGCCGGCGACCCCGCATACCAGCTGGCTCGGCAAGTCGTTCGATACCTTCGCACCGATCGGCCCCTGCATCGCCACCGCCGACGAGATCAAGGATCCGAACGATCTGGTCGTGCGGTTCTGGAACGACGGGCAGCTGCGGCACAACTACAACACCGATGACATGGAGCACCGCGTTCCCGAACTGGTCGAATTTGCCACCACCGTCATGACCATGAATTCCGGCGACCTGATCGCCTGCGGCACCAACCACGAGGGCCTTGGCGCCCTGCAGGACGGGGAATCGGTCGACATCGAAATCCAGAACATCGGCAGGATGACCCTGCAGGTCTCGGACCCGCTGAAGCGGACGTGGGAGCGCGGCATTTACATGGGTGCGGACTCGACCAACCCGGACGCGGTCAAGCGCCACCGGCCGCGCTAGCGGCGGTGGGCGACCGGCGTGCAAGCGGCACGCTTGCCGCGGTCCGGTTAACAGATAAAAGGGACAGGCAGATCTAACAGTCAGGGAGTCATGCAATGCGGGTTGTCGCGCTTGAAGAACATTTCACGGTCCCGGACATCGTCAAGCGGATCGATCCGGCCGTCGTAAAGGCCCGCGGCTTTCTCCCGCGCAAAGTGCCCAAGGATCGGCCGAACCCCATGGACCTGGTGAAGGAGATCGGCGACGTCCGGCTCAAGTCCATGGACGAGACCGGCATCACCCTGCAAGTGCTCTCCGTTACCGGGCCCGGCCCGGATCTCGTGCCCGGACCCGACGGCGTCGCCATGGCGCGCGATATGAACGACTATCTGGCGGAGGCCTGCAAGCGGTACCCGGATCGCTTTGCCGGTTTCGCCACCCTGCCACTGTGCAGCGCCAGGGAATGCGCCGCCGAGCTCGCCCGCTGCGTCAAGGAGCTCGGTTTCGTCGGCGCACTGGTCAACGGCACCACCGAGGGACGCTTCCTCGACCACCCGAGCTATGACGATCTTCTGGCGGAAGCCGTGAGGCTCGACGTGCCGATCTACATCCATCCGCACATTCCGCCGGCGCTGGTGCGCGAGGCCTATTTCGCCGGCCTTGAAGAAGGCGCCTCCCGCGTGATCGCCACTGCCGGCTGGGGCTGGCACTCGGAGACGGCTATCCACCTGCTGCGCATGGTCCTCGCCGGCACGCTCGACAAGCATCCGAAGCTGAAGATCATCATCGGCCATATGGGCGAGATGATCCCCGTCATGCTTGCACGCATGGACGCCGTGTCGTCGCTCGACGTCGGCCATCTGCAACGGACGATCAGCCAGACGATCCTCGACCAGACCTGGATCACCACCAGCGGCATCTTCACCCAGCCGCCGTTCCTCGCCGCACTGCAGACCTTCGGCATCGGCCGCATCATGTTCTCGGTCGACTACCCCTACGCGCCCAACCAGGCCGGCCGCCGCTTTCTCGACCAGGTCAGTCTGTCGCCGGCCGACATGGCCAGACTCTGTCACGGCACCGCGGATTCGCTCCTGAAGCTGAGGGCCTGAGGGCCGGGGATCGGCCCCGGTGCGCTGCGACGGGTCGACCTCGGAGAGCCGGACCGTGTACTCCCAGACGTCCTTGCGACGCCGCAGCGCGTGGGCTGCCCGACGCAATTCAACCGCCCGATGCGGGTCGGACAGCCCGCTGGCC
>CAZUDR010000387.1:0-3688 GCA_964618715.1 uncultured Undibacter sp.
TGAAGCCGACCGGCAACGGACGGCGCGAGAGCCATGCGCACGTGCCGATGCCGCGCATGACCAACACCTACATGCTCGCGGGTGACAGGCCGCGCGAGGAGATCATCGCGTCGGTGAAGAACGGCCTTTATGCGGCGAGTTTCGGCGGCGGCCAGGTCGACATTACTTCGGGCAAATACGTGTTCCAGTGCACCGAGGCCTACAAGATCGAGAACGGCAGGATCACCGCGCCGGTAAAGGGCGCCATGCTGATCGGCAACGGTCCGACCGATCTCAACCGCATCACCATGATCGGCGACGACTTCGCGCTCGACCCCGGCATCGGCACCTGCGGGAAGAACGGCCAGGGCGTTCCGGTCGGTGTCGGCCAGCCATCGCTGCGGATGGACAAGATCACCGTCGGCGGCACCGGGTGAGAACGGTACCCTCCGGGTTCCACGAGTCATCCGATCCGTCTGAACAAGAATGCGCCCGCCGGGAGGGACCGGCGGGCGCCGGATCCGGCCGCGAGAGGGGATCGTCGCGGGTGTCGGATCGCGCGGCCGTGAGAGGGGCGGCCGCTTTCTCGTGACGCGTCAGAGCATCGGCAACGCGCGGCGATGCGCGGGTTGCAGGTAGGGAGCGGGCGGGGCCGCGTTTGTCTGCGCGATCGTCTTCGTCTCATGGCGGGGCGGCAACGGCCGGCCGGTACGGCGCTCGTTCGCGCGCTGGCGCAACAGCGCGGTCGGGTCGTGCCAGAACGGCTCGGAGAAGGCGTCGCTCACATCGGCGCGGGTGATGCCGATGTCGGCCAGCATGTGGCGGTCGAGGCCGGCCAGCACCCGCGCTTCGCGGCGGTGGCGGTGCGCCTCGGCCAGACGCTTGAGCCAGTGGGTGACCAGCGCAAGCAGGGACAAGGACGCGCGGAGCACGGTCGAGCCGGCAATCGGCAGAACGGGGATATTGGCACTCATGGCAGTTCTCCATCGGGTTCGCGGCTTTGGCGCACGATCGCTCCCGGCCGCGGGCCGGAACACCCGAATTGCCCACCCGAATCCTCCGGGCGTGTCCGGAGCCGCATATAGCGACTGCCCTATTGATTAGTGAAACGAATGTTTTTAATCTGACCAATCAGCATCAGTGATGATATCGCCAGCCCCCGGAAAAGGGGCCAGTTATCAAGGATTTGGACCATGACCGTGCTGCTCGACATCGACCAGTTGCGCACTTTCATTGCCATCGCCGAGACCGGCAGTTTCACCAGGGCGGCGGAGGTCGTGCACAAGACCCAGTCGGCGGTGTCGATGCAGATGAAGCGGCTGGAGGAGCGCATCGAGCGGCCGATCTTCGCACGCGACGGCCGCGCATCGAAGCTGACCGAGGATGGCCAGCGCCTGCTCGACTACGCGCGCCGGCTGGTCAAGCTCAATGTCGAGACCATCGCCGCCTTCTCCGACGCCGCGCTGTCCGGCCGCGTGCGGCTCGGTGTGCCGGACGACTATGCCGACCGCTATCTGCCGGAGATCATGGCACGCTTTTCGCGCGCCTATCCGGGCGTCGAACTGACCGTGCTGTGCGAGCCGACGGTCGACCTGCTCGAGCGCATCGACGACAACGAACTCGATCTCGCCATCGTCACCAACTGCGAGTCCAAGCGCGCCTCGGAGACGTTCCGCCGCGAGCGGCTGTTGTGGGTGACGTCCAACCGGCATTCGATCCACGCCGAAGAGCCGCTGCCACTGGCGCTCGGTCGACCGAGCTGCATCTGGCGCCGCATGGCAATCGAGCAGCTGGAGGCGATCGGCCGGCCCCACCGCGTGCTCTATTCGAGCTCCAATGCCGGCGCAGTGGCGGCTGCGGTGCTGGCCGGACTGGCGGTGTCGGTGCTGGCGGAATCGGGCCTGCGTCCCGGCATGCGCGTGCTGTCCACGGCGGACGGTTTCCCCGAGCTGCCGTCCTGCCGCGTCGGCCTGGTGCGCAACGCACACGAGTCGTCGGCGCTGGCGGGTGCGCTGGCCGGGCACATCATCTCGTCGCTCGACAACATGTCGGACGCGCAGGCGGCGGAGTAGTCGAAAGCTTCCAGCGGCCTCATCCTGAGGAGCATCGCGAAGCGATGCGTCTCGAAGGATGGGGCCGCCTTCATCCTTCGAGACGCGGGCTGCGCCCGCTCCTCAGGATGAGGCAGGATGTGCTCAGCAAATATTCGCCGCGGTCGCGTCGAGCATGTGCAGCAAGCCGTCGGTCGGCACTTCCACCTGCAGACCGCGCCGGCCACCGTTGACGACCAGCCGGTCGAAAGCGAGCGCATCGCGTTCGATGAAGACAGGCACGGCCTTCTTCTGCCCGAACGGCGAGATGCCGCCGACGTGATAGCCTGTCATGCGCTCGGCCTCCGCAGCACCGAGCATGGTGGCACTCCTGGCGCCGGCAGCCTGCGCGAGTTTTTTCAGGTTCACTTCGCGGTCGGATGGCGCCAGCACGCAGACAACGGTGTCCCCTGCCCGCGCCATCAGCGTCTTCAGGAGCCGCGCCGGCTCGATGCCGAGCGCCTCCGCCGCTTGCATGCCGATGCGTCCGGCATCAGGGTCGTAATCGTACTCATGCAGGGTGTATGCGACGCCTGCCTTTTGCAGGGCGAGCGTGGCGGGTGTGGATCTGGCCATGATGCTGTCTGCCACTCTCCATCGAATTTGTCTTGGCCGGGCTTGTCCCGGCCATCTCGCCTAGGGACGCACCTTGCCCTCCCAAGCGGGAACGCCGGGACAAGCCCGGCGATGACGCCAACGGATGCTGCGCGAAGGCCCTGTCAATACGCATATTCCTCATAGATCGGGTCGACACGGCCGCCCCAGACGCCGTTGTATTTTTCCAGCAGTTCCTCCGCCGGCGTGATGCCGTGCGCGATACTCTCCTCGAGCGGGCGCAGATAGCGCGTCTCGTCGCGCCCGTTGCGGTCGAGCCTCTTGCGGCGCGCGAGCGAACGCGCGGCAATGCGCAGCGTCTCCTGCGCGAGCGTGAGCACGTTGCGATTGCCGATCTGGGCCTGGAAGCCGAGGCGGGGCACATCATCGCGCAGCTTCTGGCGCTGCTCGGCGCTCCAGCCCTTGACCATGTCCCAGCAGGTATCGAGCGCGTCGTCGTCGTAGAGCAGCCCCACCCAGTAGGCGGTCAGCGACGGCAGTCGCCGCCACGGCCCGCCGTCGGCGCCACGCATTTCCAGATAACGCTTCAGCCGCACCTCCGGGAAAATGGTGCTCAGGTGATTGGCCCAGTCGGAGGTGGTCGGCCGCTCGCCCGGCACTTCCTTGAGCTTGCCGGCGAAGAAATCGCGAAAGGATTTGCCCGACGCGTCGATATACTGGTCGCCGCGCTTGACGAAATACATCGGCACGTCGAGCGCGTAATCGACCCAGCGCTCGAAACCCATGCCGTCCTCGAAGACCCAGGGCAGCGTTCCGGATCGGTCGGGGTCGGTATCACGCCAGATCTCCGAGCGGAAGGAGAGAAATCCGTTCGGCCTGCCGTCGGTGAATGGCGAGTTCGCGAACAGCGCCGTCGCCACCGGCTGCAGGGCCAGCGACACGCGCAGCTTTTTCACCATGTCGGCTTCCGACGAGAAGTCGACGTTCGCCTGCACGGTGCAGGTGCGATACATCATGTCGAGGCCGAGCTTGCCGACCTTCGGCATGTAGGCAGTCATGATCTT
>CAZUDR010000388.1:0-3675 GCA_964618715.1 uncultured Undibacter sp.
TTCTGTGTTCGGCTAGGTCGACTTCGATCACAAGCTCAAAAAGAACGTTACAAAAAGTCTACCACTGAACGCCCGCCGAAAGATATTCGCCCGAGTTCCTGCCGGATGTCCCGCGTGCAAACGTCTGCACCACGGGGTGGACTGTATCAAGGCCAAGAAAGTGGCGCAAAACGGCGCAGAAATAGAGATTTTGAACGCCAAAGCTGCAAGCGTGCTGGAAAGAGTTCAGAGCGTACAGGAGATGATTATCGACGTCCGCAGTTTGACGATGGACGCTTTGGACACGATTAAGAGCCGGCAGACCCCACCGCTTCAAGTGCGACAAGTTGGACAGCGAGCCGTCCTCTCACGGTCACCACACGCTCCACCCGGCATCGACGATGATGGTCTCGCCATGGATCATGCGCGCATCGTCAGTGGCCAGGAACACGGCCGTGCCGGTCATGTCTTCCGCGTCGATGAAGTCGATGCCGGTCGGCGTGAGCGTGCGCATCAGCTCCATATACTCCTCGTTGCCCGGCCCGCGCAGATGCGCGTTCAGCGGCGTCGCCACATTGCCCGGCGCAATGGAGTTGACGTTGATCTGCTCCTTGCCGAGCTCGGCGGCCAGCGCCCGGGTCAAATTGACCAGCCCGCCCTTGGAGGCGCAGTAGGCCGGACAGTTGGGAAAAGCGCCGGTGCCGGCAATGGAGGTGATATTGATGACCTTGCCGCCGCCATTCTTCCTGAAATGCGGCACTAGCGCCTTGACCATGAAGAAACAGGCCTTGAGATTGAGGTCGAGCTGGGCGTCCCAGATCTCCTCCGTTGTCTCCATCACCGGCACGGTGTGGAAGACGCCGGCATTGTTGACGATGATGTCGAGGCGGCCGAACTCGTCGATTACCGCATCGGTGATGCGCTTGATCTCCTTCAAGTCCGAGATGTCGCCCTTGAAGGTCTTCGCCGTGCCGCCGGCATCGGTGATTTTCTTCACCACGCTTTCTGCCCCCTCGTCGTTGGACTTGTAGTTGACCGCCACCCTGGCACCCTCGCGGCCGTAGCGGCCGGCGATCGCAGCACCAATGCCCACCGATGCGCCGGTCACCAGCGCCACCTTGTCCTTCAGCCTCATCGCCTTCTCCTTTCCTTCTGCTCGTTTATCGTCCTTCGAGACGTGGCCTGCGGCCGCTCCTCGAAGATGAGGCCGTGTTTCAACTCAGAGCCTCATGGTGAGGAGGGCGGAGCCGTCTCGCACACCTCAGCCGCCGCGCAGTTTGCGCGTCGCCTCCTCATTAATCTCGCCACTGGCGGTAATCACAACGCCATAGACCTCTTTCGCCCGTTCCGCGCTGACCAGCCCCTCGGCCACGTCCTTTTGCACCCGCTGCGGATCGCGCGTCTTCGGATCGCCATAGCCGCCGCCGCCCTGGGCAATGGAGACCAGCGTCTCGCCATTCCCGATCGTCACCATGGAGCACTGGTCGAGCGCCACGAGCTCCTTATTAGCCGTGCGCTTGAACTGGGCCGACGGTTGCGAGGCGAGGCCGGCGCGCGCGCCCTGCGGCACGTGGATGTTACCATCGGCGACGAAGGCCGCCTCCATGGCGCAGTCTACAGGGCCGAACTCCACCTCGATCGCCGGCGCGCCGCGATAGCGCCCCGCCCCCTCGCTGTCGGGTATCAGCCTTCGCGTGTGCACATGGATAGGCGTATAAATCTCGTCCAGCTCGACGGAATCGATGAAGCACATGCCGCCATTGCCGACATGCAGCATGGTCAGCCAGGCGTCCTGGTGCGGCGCGCCGGCGCCCGCCGTGTGGCCTAAGAAAAGCTGGTTCACATAGGGCTTGCCGTTTCGGGGGTCGCTGCCGGAGACCACCGAGGTCGACGGCGGGCAGAAGCAGCCGACCTCGCCCATGCCGAAGCCGTCGCCGATCTCCGCCATGGCGCGCTGGGTCGACGAGGTCACCCGGTCCGCTAGGTTGGTGGTCGACGCCGAGCAGGAAATGGGATGGCGCGGAATGCCGACGACGCCGCCATCCTTCAGATGCAGGGTGACACGGCGCAGCGCTCCTGCATTCTTCGGTATGGTGTGGTCGATGGAGTTGAATACGCCGATATAGGCGCCGGTCCTGGTACAGGCCTCCGAAACGTTGAGCCCGCAAGCCATCTGGTCGGGATTGTCGCGCAGATCCACCGTGATGCGGGCGGCATCCGGATCGACGGTGACGGTCGACGTAATCGTGATGCCGTCGGGCGGCGTGCCGGGAATGGCGTCATGGGTCGACTGCGCTGTGCCTGCGCCCTTCGGCATGGTGCGGATGGCGTCGATCATGCGGCTCTCCGAATAGTCGAACCACTGGTCGGTGAAGGCGTGCAGCATCTCCCAGCCGACCTCTTTGGCCAGGCTGAGGATCTCGCGCTCGCCTATCATGGCCGCGCCCAGCATGGCCAGGAAATCGCCGTGCCACTGCTCGGGTACGCGGATGCGCGCCCGGCACATGCGCACGATGTCGGCGATGGGCATATAATCGCGCATCACCTGTACGGCCGGAAAGATCAGCGCGCCCTCCTCGTACACGTCGCGGGCGGTGCCGTGATAGGTGGTCGGGATCGAGTTGCCGATATCGGCCTGGTGCGCCTTGGCCAGCACGGTGAAGTGATGCGTTCCGGCCTCGTCGATCACCGGCATGATGATGGTGTGGTCGGCCGGGTGCGAGCAGCCGTGATAGGGCGAGTTGTGCAGGAAGGCGTCGCCGCGTTTCAGCTCGGGGTGAAACTCGGCCATTGAGCGCGCCATGATGTCGGGGCCCGACAGCACATGGATGGGTAAGCTTTCAGCCACGGCAAGCAGCTCGTGATCGGCGGTGAGGATGCAGCAGGAGAAATCCTTCGCCCGGTTGAGCACGCCCGAGCGGCCGGTGCGCAGCAGCGTGTTGCCCATCTTCGAGGAAATGCCCTCAAACCGGTTCGCGAGTATCGCAAGCTGGGCGCCGTCAAGCGCGGTTTCGGTGTTGTTGTCGCTCATGTCCCTTTCCCGATCAGGGCTTCATCAGCAAGCTGCCGTTCTTCGTGCGGGTAAAGCGCGTCGCGCCATCGGCGACGACGGTGGTGAAGGGAGATTCGATGATTGCGGGTCCGACAAGCTCCACGCCTTCTTCCATCATCTCAAGATCGAACAGCTGCGCCTCCACCTCGCCCTCGGCCGCGAACCACGCCTTGCGCGTTCCAGAAATCTGGCGCGCCGCGCCGGAACGCAAGCGCCCGCCCTCGGTCTCGCGCAGGCGGCAGCTGGCAGTCGCCGTCCAGCCGACATATTCGATCACCGAGCCCGGATCGCGGATGGCGAAGATCTGCTCATGCGCCGCGTGGAAGCTTTCCGCCAGCGCTTCCAGGTTGTCGCCGCCTTCAAATCGGCCGTCGTCAAGCGGCACCTCGATCTCCCACACCTGCGAGGCGTAGCGCGCCTCCACCGTATAGCTGATGGTATGCGACAGCGCGCCCGCGCCCGGCCCCTCGATGAAGTCGCGGCACTTGTCGCGCAGTTCCGCCAGCACGGCGTTCACCCCGTCGACGTCGAAACCGGCCGACGTGGTCAAAAATGTAGCGCGGTACTCGTTGCTTAGATCCGACATCAGCGCGCCGGCGGCGCTTAAGCCAGCGCCGGTCTCGGGGATGATCAGGCTTCGGCAG
>CAZUDR010000389.1:0-3675 GCA_964618715.1 uncultured Undibacter sp.
TCACGGTCGGTCTCTATATCAAGGTGCCAAAGGGCTATTTCCCGCGCGGCGACACCGGCCTGATCTATGCCGGCACGCGCGCCTCAACCGACATATCCTTCGACGCCATGAAGGTGCTGCAACAGCGCGCCATGGACATCGTGCTCGCCGATCCGGCGGTCGCCGGCATGGGCTCCTCGATCGGCGGCTCACGCTGGAACGCCTCGGTCAACCGCGGGCGCATGTTCATTAACCTGAAGCCGCCGGAGGAGCGCGGCGGGGAGAGCACGATGCGCGTGGTCGGACGGCTGCGTGCGCAGCTAAATCGCATCCCCGGGCTGCGCGTATTCCTCGTGCCGGCGCGTGAATTGCGCATCGGCGGACGGTCGAGCGATTCCGAGTATCAGTTCACGCTGTGGGGCCCCGACATCGCCGCGCTGCAGGCCTGGGTGCCGCGCGTGCTTGAACGGGTGAAGGAGATCCCCGGCCTGACCGACGTCACCACCGATCGCGAGCAGGGCGGCCTGCAGGCAAGCGTCGAGATCGACCGCAAGGCGGCGGCACGGCTGGGCGTGCGCATGCAGGACATCGACAACGCGCTCAACGACGCCTTCTCGCAGCGGCAGATCTCCACCATCTACAGCCAGCGCAACCAGTATCGGGTCATTCTCGAGGTCGATCCGCGCTACCAGCGCGACCCCACCGACCTCAGCCAGATCCATGTGCGTGGGCGCAACGGGCAGGTACCCCTGTCGGCGGTCGCGCATGTCAGGCGCGGGGTCGCGCCGCTGGTGGTCAACCACCAGGGCCAGTTCCCCTCCACCACCATCACCTACAACATCGCGGAGGGAACGACGCTCGGCCAGGCGGCGGCCGCGATCGAGCAGGCGGTGGCGGAAATGCATCTGCCGGATTCGATCCGCACCGAGTTCGCCGGCGACGTAAAGTCCTACAAGCGCAGCGTCGGCGCACAGCCACTGCTGATCCTGGCGGCACTGGTCGCGGTCTATATCGTGCTCGGCGTGCTCTACGAGAGCCTCGCTCACCCGCTCACCATCATCTCGACGCTGCCCTCGGCAGGACTGGGCGCGCTGCTCGCCCTGCAGGTCACCGGCACCGAACTGACGGTGATCGCCTTCATCGGCATCATTCTGCTGATCGGCATCGTCAAGAAGAACGGGATCATGATGGTGGACTTCGCGCTCGACGCGGAGCGGCGGCTCGGCCTGTCGCCGCAACAGGCGATTCATGAAGCGTGCCTGGTGCGCTTCCGGCCGATCCTCATGACCACCCTCGCCGCCATGCTGGGCGCGGTGCCGCTGGTGGTCGCGCTGGGACCCGGCGCCGAGCTGCGCCAGCCGCTCGGCATCACAATCATCGGCGGCCTGCTGGTCTCGCAGGTGCTGACGCTCTACACCACGCCGGTGATCTACCTCATGCTCGACCGCCTGCACCGCAAATGGGGCGGCAGAAGCTTCACCTTCATGCCGCGGCGGCCGACGGCGGAGCCGGCGGAGTAACTTCCATTGTCGTCCCGGCCGAGCCAACGGGTCCGCGCAAGGCGCGGCCCGATGATAAACTCCGCGAGGGCCGGGACCCATAACCACCGAACCCACGATTCAGCCATGACAGTGGTTATGGGTCCCCGCCTTCGCGGGGACGACCAGCAAGGTCAAACGCCCAAATAGCGGTGCTGCACGTCCGGCGCCGCGGCGAGCGCGGCGGAATCGCCCGACCACACCACGCGGCCGCGCTCGATGAGGAAATGGCGGTCGGCCACGCGCATCAGCGCGCCGACGTTCTTGTCGATGACCAGCACCGACAGCCCGGTCGCCTTCAGCCGCGCCAGGCAGCGCCAGATCTCGGCGCGGATCAGCGGCGCCAGACCTTCGGTGGCCTCATCGAGGATGAGCAGGCGCGGATTGGTCATCAGCGCACGTCCGATCGCCAGCATCTGCTGCTCGCCGCCGGAGAGCTGGTTGCCCATGCTGGATTCGCGCTCGCGAAGGCGCGGAAACAGGTCGTAGACCGAGTCCAGGGTCCAGGACGCGCGGCTGTCGCGCGTCGCGGCCGTCGCGACCAGGTTTTCGCGCACCGACAGGTTGGGGAATATCTGCCGTCCCTCCGGCACCAGACCGATGCCAAGCTGGGCCACCCGGTAAGGCGGCAAGTCACGGATCTCGTCGCCGGCAAAGCGGATGGAGCCGGCGCGGGCCGGCGTCAGCCCCATGATCGAGCGCACGGTGGTGGTCTTGCCCATGCCGTTGCGGCCCATCAGCGTCACCATCTCGCCGGAGGCGACCGAAAACGATAAGCCGAACAGCACCTGGCTCAGCCCGTAGGCGGTCTCGATATCGGAGACGTCGAGCACGTCAGCCATGCGCAATCTCCGTCTCCTCCTCGCCGAGATAGGCCTCGCGCACCTGCGGGTCGGAACGGATGTCGACCGGCTGGCCCGAGGCAATCACCCGGCCATAGACCAGCACGGTGATGCGGTCGGCGAGCGCAAACACCGCTTCCATGTCATGCTCGATCAGCAGAATGGTCAGTTCGCGCTTCAGCTCGCGCAGCATCTCGACCATGCGTGCGGACTGTTCCGGACCCATGCCGGCCATCGGCTCGTCGAGCAGCAGCATGCGCGGGCCGGTCGCCAGCGCCATGGCAATCTCGAGCTGGCGGTGCTCACCGTGGCTCAACTCGGCGACTCTGGTATCGGCGCGGTCGGCGAGACCGACCCGCTCGAGCGCGGCGCGCGCCGGCCGGCGCAGGCTCTCCTCTGTGCGTGCGGCGCGCCAGAAATGGAACGAGTGTCCGGCGTGGGCCTGCACTGCCAGTGCCACGTTGTCGAGGGCGGTGAAGTCGAGAAACAGCGAAGTGATCTGGAACGAGCGCGCCAGCCCCAGCATGCTGCGCCGGTAGGTCGGCAGCATCGTGATGTCGCCGCCGTCGAACCGGATGCGGCCGTCATCGGGCGCGATCTCGCCGGTAAGCTGGCCGATCTGAACGTCCAGATTGACGCCATCGGAAGCAACCACGCCGCCAAAGCGCTTGGTCAGGTTCTCGGTCTGCAGCAGCGCATCAGCCACGGCGCAGGCCCTCCAGCAGGCCGTCAATGCCGCCGCGCGCGAACAGCACCACGAGCAGCAGCAGCGGGCCAAGGATCATCTGCCAGTACTCCGTGATGCCGGACAGCGCCTCTTCCAGCACCAGCAGCGCCACCGCGCCGATCAGGGGCCCGTAGACCGAGCCCATGCCGCCGAGCACCACCATGACGATCAGGTCGCCCGACCGCGTCCAGTGCATCATCGCCGGGCTGATGAAGTCGGTGTGATTGGCGAGCAGCGCGCCGGCGAGCCCGCACAGGGTGCCGGCGATGACGAAGCAGACCAGGCGGTAGCGGAAGGTCGGAAAGCCGATGGCACGCATGCGGCGGTCGTTCGAGCGCGACCCCCGGATGACCATGCCGAAGCGCGAATTGACCAGCCGGTGCACGAGATAGATGGTGCCGCCGAGAAGCGCGATGCACAGATAATAGAACACCGTCTTGTTGGAGAGGTCGATCAGGCCCGCGAACTGGCTGCGCTGATAAATGGTGAGCCCGTCGTCGGCGCCGTAGCGGTCCAGCGCAACGGCAACGAAATAGATCATCTGCGCGAAGGCAAGCGTGATCATGATGAAATAGACGCCGCGCGTGCG
>CAZUDR010000390.1:0-3668 GCA_964618715.1 uncultured Undibacter sp.
ATTGCAGTCACGCGCGATCTAAACGGGGTGCGCGCCGCGCTCCGGCACACACTGCCGAACGCAGACGTCAACATCGAGGGCGTCGGCGAGGGCGTGATGCTGACCGGCACGGTGTCGAGTCCCGTCGAATCGCAGCAGGCCTTCGATGTTGCGACGCAGCTGGTCGGCGACGGCGCAAAGGTCGTCAACGGCATCACGGTGAGCGAACGCGACCAGGTCCTGCTCAAGGTGACGGTGGCGGAAATCGACCGCAACGTCGCCAAGCAACTTGGCATCAACCTGTCCGGCAGCTTCAGCTACGGCACGGCCGTCATCGATTTCAACACCGACAACCCGTTCAGCGCATCCGGCCAGGCGTTGAGCAATTCCTTCCTGACGGCCGCGCTGCCGAAGGTGACCGCCACGCTGCGCGCCATGGAGCAGGCCGGTGTCATCCGCACGCTGGCCGAGCCCAACCTGACCGCCATTTCCGGCGAGACGGCGAGTTTCCTCGCCGGCGGCGAGTTTCCGGTCGTGACCGGCACAAGCGGTCCGCCGAATTACACGCCGACGGTTGAATACAAGAAATTCGGTGTGAGCCTGATCTTTACCCCGGTGGTGCTCTCGGGGGGACGCATCAGTCTGAAGGTGATGACGGAAACGTCGGAGCTTTCGAGCGAGGGCAACCTCACGATCGGAGGGTTTTCGATTCCCTCGCTCAAGACCCGGCGGGCGGAAACCACGGTCGAGATTCCCTCCGGCGGCTCGCTGGCGTTGGCGGGCATGATCAAGGATCAGACCAAGCAGTCGATCAACGGAATCCCGGCGCTGATGCAGATTCCCGTTCTCGGGACGCTGTTCAAGAGCCGCGACTACATCAACAACAAGACCGAGCTGATGGTGCTGGTGACGCCCTACATTGCGCGCGCCGTCGCGCAGAAGAAGCTGTCGCGTCCGGATGACGGCTTCGCCGATCCGGGCGATCCCACCAGCGTGCTGCTCGGCCGCCTGAACCGCATCTACGGGCTCAAGGGTCCAGTCCCCGATCCCGTACAGGACCGCAACGCCAAATACGGATTCATCCTGGACTAGTCGGGAGACGATCGATGTCAGCAATCAAACAACCGATCGTCGCAGGGCGTCGCAGATCGGCGTTCCGTCTGCTGGCGGCAGGTATCGCCGCCGCCACGCTCGCCGGCTGCTACCAGCCGCAGACACGCCCGCCGTATCCGATCGACTACCGCCTGCGCCATCCCATCTCGATGCGAGACGGTGCACAAACGGTCGAGGTCTTCCTCGGCGGCAGCCGCGGCGGCCTCAATCCGGCTCAGCGCGCCGACGTGCTTTCCTTCGCGCAACAATGGCGCAAGGAAGGGACCGGCTCCATTGTCATCGCCGTGCCGCGCACCGGAGCGAGCAGGCGGGCGATCGCCGACTCGTTGCGTGAAATCCATTCCATCTTCGCCGCGTCGGGCATTCCGCAGGGCGCGGTCCACACCCGGCCCTACCGGCCGTCAGACGATGCGCTCGCCAGCATCAAGCTCAAATACTCGAAGCTGGTGGCGGAAGCGGGACCCTGCGGACTTTGGCCGGAGGATGTCGGACCGGCAAGCATTACCAACTACCTTCAGAACTGGCCGTACTGGAACTTCGGTTGCGCGACCCAGCGCAATCTCGCCGCCACGGTGGCCAACCCGACGGATCTGGTGCAGCCACGCGGCGAAACCCCGGCCTACACCGCCCGCCGGTCGGTGGCGCTCGACAAGTACCGCAAGGGCGACAGCCCTTCCGGCAAGTATGACGGTTACGACGACGGCAAGATCAGCAACATCGGACAATGATAAAGCACGCATCGCAAATCGCGCTCGCCGACGATTCCTCGCCGTTAGCGGCGGCGGACGTCATTCCCGCGGACGACGAACACATCGCGCCTGCGCCGCGTATCTCGGTCCAGGCCTTCTGCGAAACGGTTGAGACCGCGGCAGCGGTCCAGGCCGCAAGCGAGGATCGTCGCCTGTACAAGACTCATGTCAAGATTCAGATGGGTGGTCTGGCGACCGCCATTGAAGCCTACCGCAGTTCACCGACACCGAACGTCATCGTTATCGAATCGGACAACCGCGGCGAAGAGGTGCTTGCGGGGCTCGATCAGCTCGCCGAAGTCTGTGACGCCGGGACCCGCGTCGTCGTGATCGGCCGCATCAACGACGTGACGCTGTACCGCGAACTGACCAAACGCGGGGTAAGCGAATATCTGATCGCGCCGGTCAACACCCTCGACGTGGTGCGCGCGGTCTGCGGCCTGTTCGTGGCGCCGGACGCCAAGCCGGTCGGTCGCATCCTCGCCGTGGTCGGCGCGAAAGGAGGGGTCGGCGCATCCACGGTGGCACACAATGTCGCCTTCGCGATCGCCCGCGACCTCGCGCTCGACGCGGTGGTCACCGATCTTGACCTTGCCTTCGGCACCGCAGGCCTCGACTACAACCAGGATCCGCCGCAGGGCATTGCCGACGCGGTATTCTCGCCCGACCGGATCGACACCGCTTTTGTCGACCGTCTGCTGTCGAAATGCACTGATAACCTGAGCCTGCTGGCGGCGCCGGCAACACTCGACCGCGTTTATGATTTCGGCGCCGATGCTTTTGACGCCATTCTCGACTCGCTGCGCAATTCGATCCCCTGTGTCGTGCTCGATCTGCCGCATCAGTGGTCGGGCTGGACCAAGCGGCTGATGACAAGCGCGGACGACATTCTGGTGGTGGCCAGCCCCGACCTTGCCAACCTGCGCAATGCCAAGAACCTGGTCGATCTGTTGCGCACGGCACGGCCGAACGACCGTCCGCCCTACTACTGCCTGAACCAGGTCGGCATCCCCAAGCGGCCGGAAATCTCGCCGGCGGACTTCGCCAAGGCGCTCGAAGACCCGCCGCTGGCCGTCATCCCCTTCGAGCCGCAGATGTTCGGCACGGCGGCCAACAACGGGCAGATGATCGCGGAAGTATCGGCCGGGCACAAGACAGCGGAGATGTTCCTCCAGCTCGCGCAGGTGCTGACCGGGCGTGCCGAGGCCAAGCGGCCGCGCGCCGGCATGTTGAGCCCGCTCTTGTCCAAGCTGATGCGGCGAAGCTAGCCACCGGGAAACAGGTACAGTTCGGAGTGGGAATTCGTGTTCGGTAAGCGCAACCAGGCCGCAGAAGCACGCCCGCCGGCACCGCCGCCGGCAGAGCCGGAGCAGACGACCAGCGCGCCGCCCTTGCAGCCGGAGGCGGCGCCGGCCGACGCCGCGCCGGCCGACAACGTGCAGGCACCCTTTCCCTCCGAAGGTCTCGGCGCACCGCTGGTCACAGCACCCCCGGCCGCGCGCAGGACGCCGGCCGCCGCCCCTGCCGTGCCGACCGCCGTCGATTCGCGACGCTCTGACGCCTACTACGAGGTCAAATCGGTCATCTTCGGTGCGCTGATCGAGGCTATCGATCTCGCCCAGCTTGCCCGCCTCGACGCGGATTCGGCGCGCGAGGAAATCCGCGACATCGTCAACGAGATCATCGCGATCAAGAGCATCGTGATGTCAATCTCCGAGCAGGAGGAACTGCTCGACGACATCTGCAACGACGTCCTCGGCTTCGGCCCGCTCGAACCGCTGCTTTCGCGCGACGACATCGCCGACATCATGGTCAACGGTGCGGGCA
>CAZUDR010000391.1:0-3656 GCA_964618715.1 uncultured Undibacter sp.
ATGTCCTCGATCTTCACCCGCTTGGGTTCCTGCGGGCGGATCAGGTCACGCACCTCGCGCTCGGCCATTTCCAGCGTCACCGGATGACCGGTGAGCTTGTTGTGGGCGAGCAGCCGGTTGAGCGCGCCTTCCAGATCGCGACCGTTGTGGGTGACCGTCTTGGCGATATAGGAGAGCACCGGCTCGGGCACATCGAAGCTCGGGTGATGGGCGCGTGCCGCCAGCACGCGGGCCTTGAGGATCTCGCAGCGCAGCTCCTCGCCGAGCGGGCCCATCTCCACCACCAGCCCGCCGGCCAGCCGCGAGCGCACGCGGTCATCGAGGCTTTCCAGATCGGACGGCGGGCGGTCGGAGGCGATCACCACCTGACGTCCGGCGTCGATCAGCGCGTTGAGGGTGTGGCAGAACTCGGCGTGGGTCGACTTGCCCTGCAGGAACTGCATGTCGTCGATCAGCAGCACGCCGATCCCGCGCAACGCATCCTTGAAAGCGAGCGTGGTCTGGGTGCGCAGCGACGAGACGAAGCCGTACATGAACTTCTCGGCGGTGAGATAGAGCACCTTGCGCTCGCCGGCACCGTTGCCGCTCCAGGTGATTGCCTGCAGCAGATGCGTCTTGCCGAGCCCCACGCCGGCATGGATGTAGAGCGGGTTGAACATCACCGGGTCGCCACGGCGGGCGGCGGCGACCTGCTTGGCCGCCGCGTGCGCCAGCGTGTTGGAGCGGCCGACGACAAAGGTATCGAAGCTGAGCCTGGGGTCGAGCGGCGAACCGCCCAACGCCTCATGCACCTGGGCATCGCCGGCGACCATCGGGCGCCCGATGCTGCCATTGCCGTTGGCGTAACGGCCGTGGTCGATCGCGTCGGTCTCCGCCTTCGGCTTGACCACCGCCGACCGCAGGACCGCCGACCGCACGATCAGCTCGATACGGCCGACCTTGGTCTCCTCCGCCTGCCAGCAGGCAAGCACACGCTCGGCGTAGTGGGACTGGATCCAGCTCTTGAGGAAGCGGGTCGGCACCGAGAGGCGCACCGTTCCGTCCTCGATGGCCTCCAGATCCATGCGCGCAAACCAGCTCGAATAAATGTCGTCGCCGACCTCCGCGCGTAGACGGTTGCGCACCTTCAACCAGTTTTCCTGATCCGGGTTGGACATTTTTTCTTCGTTCCGATGAAATGGGTTGAAACGGACTCGGATTTCCCGGCTGGCGGCGGGCCACCTACGCGCCGGACAGGACGCAACATCACCAAAAGCAAGAACGGTACCGCTGGACGTTGTGGAAGGGACGGGACGGCCCCCTCGACGCGAAGCTGGCGTGCGATCGGGATCGCCGCGTTCAGCCGCCTGACAGCCGTGGCGCGCTGCGACAGCCTCTTGAGAAGGCGGAGGTGCCTGGAGACGTCGGGATACCGGAAATTACAATGCTGAAGGGAGAGATGATGGAGGAAAAACGGACAGCGAGCGGCAAATATCTGCTCAATAAAGTCTGACCGGTAAAATCGGCGCGGCGTGCCGACACTCCTCCATTTTGCATCATGACATCCCCCTCATGAGTCTGGGCGGGCTGTTGCCCTGCCGATATCCGTGACCCGCCAATCGCCACCGGGAAACGAAACTTGTGTCGGTACCCGGCGGTTCGGCGTCGGTGAAGGGCTGATTGCGTTGCGTCGAGGCAAAAAACAGCCGTTCTCATCCGCCGATGAGCTTGACGTTGAACCTTTTACTGGTGTCGCCCGGTGAATTCCGTGCGCAAATTAAAAATACACAGACGGAGAAAGCCGGCAATCGGATTCGCACGCATTGCGTCATCCGAATGCAAGAAAACCCGCATCCTGTGGCACTAATGTCGCGCAGGCGCGGATTTAACGTGTTGATGAGTCGCGGGGAATTAGTTGGTCCGATAGCGCCGGCCTATGGTGCGTGGCGAGCAAATTTTTTTGCGTGGCGCCGATTGCAGAAGCGCCTCTGGCACAGGGATTTCCGGGTCCTCGGAATTCGATGAACGTAAGTTGTTATTGCGGCGAAAAATTTTCTGCCCGTTTGAGTCGGGTAACCCTCACCGGAAAGATGCGATGGAGTCGGTATTGGCGTGCGCGGGCCCCGCATTTGACCCGGTAATACCGAAACGCGCAGAAATTGGTGACGCCGTCATGAAGTTTTTGCAAACGGTGTTCTGCATTTCACTGCACTGCGAGACAGGACGCGTGTGCGCGACTGACCGGACCGTTCGGCGGTAAAACGAATTTTTTGCGGCAAAAATGCCCGGCCGGAGCCGGGCTCGAACGAAAATGCGTGCGTTGGGGTCTATTGTGCGATCTTGGCGATGCGATGGGCCAGGCGCGAGACCTTGCGGCTTGCATTGTTCTTGTGAAGCACACCGCGCTGCGCGGCGCGCATGATGACCGGCTCGGCTTGCCTGAGCGCGGTCGTGGCAGCGGTGCGATCGCCACTGGCAATCGCCTCCTCGACCTTGCGCAGGGACGATCGCATGGTGGACCGGCGCGCCTTGTTGACGGCCGTGCGCTTGGCAATCTGGCGCGTGGCCTTGCGGGCGGACTTCGTATTGGCCATGAACTACTCGTTATTGTCGGATTCCGGCGGAAATTGCCGCTGCGGCACCCTGATCTTGCAAGAAAAACCGGCGGCGAGCAGCCTCACCGCCATTCGGCGAGGCTTATAGTAATGCCTCCGCCTTGATGTCAACGGCCGCACCGCCCTTTCAGGCGACCCGTTTGGCCCGCACCGCATCGTAGCCGGCGACGACGGCCGTGCGGTCGGCGGCTGACAGGCCGGCGAGCGGCGGCTTCACCCGCGCGAGCGCCGGGTCGCCGTGGATATGGGCGAGCAGCGCCTTCACGCCGGAGACCAGCGGCTTGCCGTCGAACAGCTTGCGGATCGCCACCGCAGCCTCGAGCGCGTCGGCATTGCCGTCGTGCCAGGCACGTCCGCACAGATCGGCGTTGCAGTTAGCGGTGGCCGAGATGCATCCGGCGAAATCGCCGCGCCGCGCATCGAGCAGCGCGGCTTCGGTCGAGGGGAACACGGCGAAGCCGGGCGAGATGGCTGCCGCCGACCGTGCATAGGCCATGTCGCCGGAGGAGTCCTTGAGTCCCACGATACGGGACGAAAATGAATCGAGCAGGCGACGGATCAGCGCGACGTTCCAGGGCAGGCCTGACATCGCCGGGAAGTGATAGAGATAGAGCGGCACCGGGTGCGGGTCGGTCGCCTTCACGATCTCCTCGATATAGGCGAACAGGCCGTCGTCGGGCACGCCCTTGTAGTAGAACGGCGGCAACAGCAGCGCGCCGGCAAAGCCGAGTTCCGCGGCGTGGCGGGTGAGCGCGACGGCATCGCTGACCGCGGCGGCGCCGGTGCCGACCATCAAACGGTCGAGCGGCATGCCCTCGGTCTTGTAGGCGTTCATCACCGCCATGCGTTCCTCGCGCGAGAACGAGGTGGCTTCGCCGGTGGTGCCGAGCACATTGAGACCGTCGCAGCCGTTGTCGAGCAGATGGCGCGCGAGCTTGAGCGCGCGCGGCAGGTCGGGCGCGCCGGTCTCGGTGACCGGGGTGGCGATGGCGGCGATCACGCCGGACAGGGTCTTGCTCACGATGTACCTCCGACTTTTCCGTCGTCATGCCCGGCCTTGTG
>CAZUDR010000392.1:0-3596 GCA_964618715.1 uncultured Undibacter sp.
CCGTCTTCTGCAGTTCGCCGGCATCGACACCGATGGCGGTGCCGAGGCTGTCGAGACTGTCGGCGCGCGTGAGATAACCGCTCTTCAGCAGTCTCGCGAGATTGCTTGCACCCGGATACACCGCGCCGAGACCGTACCTGGCGATGAACGGCGCGTCGCAGATCAGCCAGGCGGGAATCGTCGGCGTTGTACTGTGGCTTTCGTACATGGCCAGCACAAAGTCGTGATACGAGCAGGCTTCGTTGACGAAGCGGCGCCCTCCGGCGTTCACCGCGATCAGCCCGGGCTTGGCGCGGTCGAGCGAGAAGTGCGGATAGAGGCCTTCGCTGCCGTCGGGGCGGCTGACGACGGACGCCGGCGCCCACAGCCCGCTGGTGCATCGTTCGGGCGCGATCACGGCGCCGATGTTTTCGCCGATCGCAACGCCGTCGCCGCCGTTGCCGGCGAAGGCCAGCGAATGCTCCGGCGTCGGCTGCGGCATGAAGGTTTCGCGGAATCTCCTGTTGTGGGCGTATCCCCCGGTGGCCAGCACGACGCCGCGACGCGTCTTCACCGTTACAGCCTGGCCGCCGGCATTCAGGCGCGCACCGGTGACGCCACGCCGGTCGCCGACAAGACCGGTGATGGCCGTGTCGAACAGGGTCGGAACGTTACGCTTTTTCAGGCTGTAGAACAGCCGGCCGACCAGCGCGTTACCCATGGTGACGTGCGTGCCGCGCGGAAAGCGCAGGCGGTCGGCGAAGTAGCGGGCGAACAGTCCTGCCGAATGGATGAAATTCGACAGCGATCGGAACCGGCCGATGAGGCGCGGGATGTCCTCCTTGCCGACCATCATGCCGCCGAGCAGCATGTATTCGGGAATGGGTGCGCGCAGCCTGCGGAAATCGGCGCCGAGCAGCCGGCCGTCGAATGGGCGCGGCACGATGGCCCGGCCCGACACCGCCGCGCCGCGCATGTTGCTGCGGTAGTCGGGATGCACGCCGCAGGGCAGGAAGCGGACGTCGGTGCGGGCCTCCAGATAGTCGATCGCGGCCGGTCCGGTCTGCAGATAGGCCTTGATGAGTTCGCGATTGGCACCCGGGCCGATCAGGGCGTCGAGATAGATTTCCGCCTGTGCGGGGCTGTCCGGAAAGCCTGCAGCCTGGCTCTGGTGATTGCCGGGGATCCACAGCGTGCCGGCGGACGTCGCGCCGGTGCCGCCAACCTGATCCGACTTTTCACACAAAAGTACGTCGAGCCCTTCGATCGCGGCGACCAGCGCGGCGGCCATTCCGGCGGGTCCGGCGCCGACAACCAGCAGATCGACTTCCCGTTCGCTCATGCTTTCTGTGTTCACAGGGATTGGATCGCTCGGAAGGGCAAGGCGGGGCGGAAATTGGACCGGTCGTTCCGGGCACGTCAAGAGCCACTGAAATCGAGGTGGCGCGTTCGATGAGCGTGCGGTGACGGACTAGTCGTCGTCTCCGTGGTGCGCAAACAGGCGCGCCTCGATCCAGCCCAGTCCGAAGAGAATGGCCAGCGTGAGCACAACGCCGGTCAGCACCAGCGCCCAGGCCGCCAGCGCACATGCGATGCCGAGCGCCGCGGTCACCCACACCGATGCGGCCGTGGTCAGTCCGTAGACGGCCTTCGACTGGCGGTCGTGCAGGACCACGCCGGCGCCGATGAAGCCGATGCCGGTGAGCACGCCCTGCAGCACGCCCTGCACCACGCGGCTGAGCGCGTCGGGATGCTGATCGAGGCCGGCGAAATTGATTGCGGTGATCGAGGCAAGCGCTGCCCCCAGCGAAACCAGCGCAAGCGTGCGCATGCCCAGAGGCTTGCCGTGCAGTTCGCGATTGAAGCCGACGGCGACACCGACAAGCGCTGCAACAATCAGGCGCAGGATGCCGTCAAGCTCGGCGTCGGACATGCAGGGTTCCTCAGGGCAGACATCAGGACATCAACGGCGATGGAACCGGCAAAGTTCCATGCGCGGGCGCGGCGAACAGCCTGCGGACCGCGATCCGGCGAAGCTGTTCAGTAAACTGCGATTTCTGCTGCTCATCGGGGGTGACGTCCCCGCGCCCCGAGAAGATGCTCTGCCGCCTCGAGTCCGGAGAGAAGCGCGCCATGCGCGGTGGAAAAATCGTGCGGCGAGCAGGCTTCGCCGGCGAAGAACAGACGATCGTCAACAGGCATTGCGAGGATGGCGCGGCAACCGGCCTGGCCGGGCAGGGCGGAGGAATAGGAGCCGCGCGCGAACGGATCGGCGCCCCACCAATGACCTGCGATCGGCGCCAGTCGCCTGGCGAAACCGCTGCCAATCAGTCCGGTGAGCTCGGTAACGGCGAAGTCGAAGAATGCCTGTTCGCCGCCTTGCTCCAGTGCACGTGCATTGTCGCCGCCGAAATAGGCCTCGATCATCGGCCTGCCGAACGGGCGAAAGTGATAGGTGGCAGTTGCGGCGCGGTCGGTGCGCCCGATCACCCGGCTGCCCGCTTCGAATTCCTCGGCGCCGTCGAGCGACATGAACAGCTTGTCGGCGAGACCGAGCGGCAGGCCGCGCGCGGCTTCGACCTTGTCCGGCAGCGCAGGCGAAAAGGTGACGGCTTCCTCGGCCAGCAGTGCGGTTGGCAAGGTCACAATGACCTGTTCGGCGGTGAGCATGCCTTGCGCGGTCCCGATTTTGATTCTGGCGCCGGAATGGTCGATCGCCGTGACCGGGCAATCCAGTGCCAGCGGCACACCGGCCGCATGCGTGGCGACGACCGTGCCGTAGCCCTCGATCACGCGCCAGTTGACGTTGCTGTCCTCGTAATACTCCAGATCATGCACCGAAATGCGTTCAAGCTCCTCGCCGCTGATGTAGGTATTGATTGCGCGGATCATCCCGTTCCAGCGGGAACCTGGCTCGAGCAGGTCGACGGCCGCGCGATCCGGTCCTGCCGCGGCGATGCCGACACGCTCGAAGAATGCGCTCATCGCGACGCTGAATTCATGCTGCTCGGCAATCGGAAAGCTGTCCTGCAGCGCGGGCCGCGACCAGGGAGGCAGCGTGCGATCGACGGTGCGGCCCTGCCGCTCGGCGATCGCCACCCAGGAGTTACGGTCCGCCGAATGCAGCCAGCCGCAGCCAAGGTCGAGCGGAAAGCCGGCCCGGCTGGCAGTCCAGGCACGGCCGCCGAGCCGGTTACGGGCCTCGACCAGCAGGCAACGCACGCCGGCATCGTGCAGGTAGCGCGCCGCCGCCACGCCGGCGGCGCCACCACCGACGATGACGGTCTCGTAGTCGCTGTCGGCCATGGCGCGGGGTGTAAGGTTGACCTCCGCTCACCGCAAGTGCGCGGCGATACGGAAAGCGGGACTCAGGAGCTGGCTTCCCTGTCCCCGTTCTCCTCCGGCTCAACCTCGACACGCTGGGCATGATTGCGCCAGTCGGTGACGCGCTCCAGCTGCTCGAATTGGCGCTGTGCCAGTCGGGTGGCCTGGTCGGCGTCGTCGGCGACAACAGAAACGGTACGCTGAACCGAGGTGAACGAGTGACCGTCCGAGCTCAGCAGCTTGTTGAGGAACCTGACCCGATAGCTGCGCATGGGCGTATCTCCCGCTCAGCT
>CAZUDR010000393.1:0-3573 GCA_964618715.1 uncultured Undibacter sp.
CACCACCTCGCGGTTTTTGGCGATCAGCGAAGCGGCGTTGGTCCAGTCGTAGGAGAAGAACGACAGCCCGTGCACGATGATGACCGGCGTTTTTCCGGGCGCGCCGAACTTGCGATAGAAGATTTCGACGTCGCCGGATTTGACGCGGTCGGTAGCTTGATTTGCTGACATGCGATTGAGCTCAGTCGTTGATCAGGCCTGCCCCACCACGATGCCCATGCCGGTGATCCATTCCGGTACCAGGTGGTAGTACTTCAACTCGTTCTTGAGCGAGCCCATGGCTTTGGCGGCGGCGGCCGCCGCCACCCAGGTGCGCACCTCGTGCGCGCCGAAACCGGCGAGGCGGTCGATGTCGGCGTCGGTCATGGAGTCGAATTTCTCCAGCGTGCCGTCGACGAAGCTCTTGAGGAAGTCGTGGTCCCATTGCTCGTCGGGCGGCAGGCACGGGCCCTTGCCGACCACGAGGTCGCGGGCGGCGCGCACCACGCGCGCTTCACGGACATCGAGTTCTTCCTGGCTCGGAGTCTGACGCTGAATCAGACGTTTGGCGACGTCCGGCGGGCTCATCTCCAAGCGCGGCGTCGGCGGATCGTGCGACAGGCCGCCGGAGCCGATGAAGGTGATGCGCATGTCCCTGCCGGCGAAGAACTCGCCGATGGCCGCGCCGAAATTGCGCACGCGTTTGAACGAGGGGCGCGGGTCGGCGGCGCAATTGATGAACACCGGCAGCACGTCGTAGCGGTTGAGCGCGCCGGTCAGCTTGATCAGCGGAATGGTGATGCCGTGATCGACCTTCATCTCGTGCGACAGCGCGCAGTCGAAATCCCTGCCGTGCAGGTAACGCACGCAGTCGATGGCGGTCTCCCGGGGCACCTTCAGCGCGCCGGGCTCGAGATGCCAGTCCCGCGAACCCTGCGCGGCGGTGCCGATGCAGAACATCGGCATCAGCTCGTAAAAGAAACCGTTGAAGTGATCCGGCCCGAACACGACGACCAGGTCGGGCCTGAACTTGTGCAGGGCGTCGGCGCACTGGTCGAGCTCGCGGAAGAACTGCGCATGCACGCCGTTCTCCGACTCCTCGACATCCGTCAGCATCAACGGGCTGTGCGAAGCGCAGATCAGCTGGACGGCCATGGTTTCCTCCGCTCGTTCATTGCGCGTTTTCGTGCATGTGTTGCACTAGACGCGTGTCTCGCTCAGGTGTCCTTCCGCGAACATCTCGTCGACGGCCAGTTCGCGCACGGCGAGGCCCTGCTCGTAAGAATAGCGCGCCATCGTCGCCAGTGTCTTGCGGTTCGGTTCAACGCCGTAGGTCCAGTAATCGCGTCCCATCGCGGTGACGGTCGCCTCGTATTCGGCGGTCACCCAGGGCAGGCCGATCTTCAGCGCCGTGGTCTCCTCGAACTCGGCATCGGCGAGGCGCTTGGCCCTGAGAAACGCCTTGTAGAGACTTGCCGGCAGCCAGCGGTTGTTTTCGTAGACGTCACGGCGGATGCCGAGCGCGTGCATGATCGGAAAGATGCCGGTCTTCCTGTAATAGTCGCGCTCGGCGGCGCGGTAGTCGGGAAACAGGCGGCGCACCTGCGGGTGGCCGTCGGCGTAGCACGACGGCGTGCGCGCCGACATGATGCCGTCGATGTCGCCGTCGGCCAGCAGCTGCGACAGCGATACGTCGTTGCGCGAGACCAGTGGGAACCCGTCGGGCAGATTGAGCGGAAACTTGTCGCGCCGGCCGGGATTCTCCAGTCCTGCCTGCACCCAGTTGATGTCCTTCGGCGCGATACCGAACTCGTCATCCAGATGGCCGCGGAACCACATGGCCGCGGACATCTGGTATTCCGGCACGCCGATGGTCCTGCCGCGCAGGTCGGCCGGTCCGTCGATGCCGCGGTCGCTGCGGATATAGACCGCCGAGTGGCGGAACATGCGGGAGAGAAAGACCGGCACCGCCACATAGGGTGTCGTCCCGCGCGACAGCGCGATGAGGAAGGGACTGAAGCCGATCTCGGCCACCTCGAACTCGCCGTGGAAGAATGCGCGTTCGAAACACTCTTCCACCGGCATGGTCAGGTAGTTGACGTCGCACCCCTCGATCGCCACCCGCCCGTCGGTGAGTGCGCGCACGCGGTCGTAATCCCAGGTGGCGACGGTGATCGGCAGCCGGCTCATGCACACTCCTGACTTGTGACTCCTATCGGTCTGACCTACAAAAGTCCATATTATTGACTGAAGCGGGGAGCGCGGCATGGCGGCGAAAACGGCACTGAAACTGGTGACCCCGACCGACCTGTCGCTGAGCCCGGTCGCCCGCTACATCCAGCTCGCCACCCTGTTCCGCAATCGCATCGCCGCCGGCGAATGGCCGGTCGGCAGCCGCATCCCCAACGTCGACGTGCTCGCCGCCGAGTTCGCGGTGGCACGCGGCACCATGCGCGAGGCGCTCGGCCTTCTCGAGGCAGAAGGTCTGCTGGAGCGCATGCGCGCCAAGGGCACGTTCGTGCGCAAGTCCCCGCTCGACGGCGCGGCTCACAAGCTCGCCATCGACTGGCAGTCGCTGATCTCGGCGCACGAGGGCGCCAGCATCGAGGTGCTGGAACAGCGCGTGGTGACGCAATTGCCGGCGGTCGGCGGCGCGAAGGGGCGGCCGGCGCCGAAGTACCAGATGATGCGCCGGCTGCACCTGCGGCAGGAGCAGCCCTATCTGGTCGCCCGTTTCTATCTCGAATACGACCTGTTCAGGCAGGGACCGCCGCACCAGTTCCGCCGGCTGCCGACATTGCCGATCCTGCACCGCATTGCGGGCGCGCGTATCGCGAAGGCGTGGCAGACGCTGACCATCGGGACCGCTGACGTGGAAATCGCCGCGTTGCTGAAAGTTCACCTCAATGCGCCGGTCGCCAAGGTCGAGCGCGTTGCGGTCGATCGCGACGGTGCCATTATCTATCTTGGCTACGGCGTCTATCGCGGCGACGCGATTTCCATGGAGATCGAACTGCGCTAGTCCTGCGGGTCGCGTTTGGGGGGTGAGCGGAATGTCGGGGGTGGATCCGGACTTCAAGGGGCGGCGCGAGGATCTCCGGTTCGTCACCGGCCGCGGCCGCTACGCCAACGACTGGAATTTCGACGGTCAGGTGCATGCCTGCTTTCGCCGTGCCGACCGCGCCCACGCCATCATCAGGTCGATCGACACCAGCGTCGCGGAGAAGAGCCCGGGCGTGCTGGCGGTGCTGACCGGTCGCGACGTCGCTGCGGAGCCGTTCGCCACCGTGCCACCGGTTTCGCCGCCCCACACCGGGCAGGACGTCATCGTGCCGGAGCGCCCGGTGCTGGCGCGCGAGCGCGTGCGCTTCGTCGGCGAGGAGGTCGCCGTCGTCGTTGCCGAAACGGCGGCGGCCGCGCGCGATGCCGCGGATCTCATCGCGGTGGAGTACGAGGACCTGCCGGTGGTGATCGGCGTCGAGCGCGCGCTGGAGGCACCCACGATTCACGACAATATTCCCGGCAATGTCTGCTTCGAATTCGAATACGGCGACAGGCAGAAGACCGAGGAAGCCTTCGCGCGCGCCGACGGCG
>CAZUDR010000394.1:0-3568 GCA_964618715.1 uncultured Undibacter sp.
ACGTCTGCACTACAACATGGTCACTCGCATATGCCGCGTGGGCGATGGTAGCAGTGCAGATCGGGTCAATCAGCGGCTGGTTTCTTCCCTCATGGAAAATGCGCAAATCGCTGTTTTTGAGATCGCCAACGTCGCCGATGCGCAGCGCAGACTTGACAATGTCGAGAGCCTTCGGACTTCCGTCGATCGCGCAGTTGATGTGCTCGATTACCTGGCGCGCGAAGCCAAGGGCAACAACCACGACCTGTAGAAGAGTCGCCTCAAGCGGGCATCAGCTGCTGCACGGCGCGCGAAACGGCAATATTATGCTCGAACGCCCGGATCGCCTCCGAGACGACAAGCGCGCGCTGGTCTTCGGTCGCGACGTCATCAATGGCATCGCGAAGACGAGCCTTGAGCAGTTGCGGATCGCCCGTGAAGTCGTGGTACGACAGTGAGTCAGGCCGCAGCCCGAGCCGCTTGATCAACATGCGGCGCAGCACGACACCGCCGCTGAGATCGCCGAAATAACGCACATAGGCATGCGCGATCAGGCCAATTCCCTCACCGTTGCCGGCCGCAGCGACACTGGCCGCGTAACGTTCGCCGGCGTCGAGCAGCGGCAATTCGCGGGTCCAGTGCTGTCCGGATATTGACGCGAGGTCTTTAACAATGCGTCTGGTGCGGCTGAGTTCCGGCGCAGCAAACATGGCCAACAAGGGCGATGCGTTTTTTGAATTCAGCGCCTGTTCGAGCTCGCAATAGGCCGGCAGCAAGTTGCGCAGCAATAAAGCATAGCTGAAACGGCTGGCTTGGCCGCGCAACAAGTCGTTGACGATTCCCGAGCGCTCCGCTTCCGCATGCAATACAGCGGTGCGTTCACGCAAAACGTCGGACAGTTTGCTGCCAGCGCCGGATGCTGTCATCGACAAGTGCGGTTCCTGCTCGGTCTGGCCAGGCATGTCACGGGCCGTCAGCATGGCACCTTCCATCCGCCGGACAATCACTCCCCTGAGCAAGGCTGCAATTTCCTCAGAGAATGAGACCGACAAGAGAAAAGAAGCCTGGGCGCGCGCCGCGTGCTCAGGCCAGGTTCGATGGGAGGCTCAAGCTCTGTTCGATTATGTGAACCTTGCCCCGAAGCGCCAATAGCCCAAATGGGTTATGGATTATGACCGATTACAGGACCGGCACGGAGTTTCACGTCGAGTTCGCGGCCGTGCAGCATTTTTCAAAGAATTTTGCGATCGGCGTCGCCGGCTTCCACTACCAACACGTCACAGGCGATAGCGGCGCTGGAGCCGTGCTTGGCGACTTCAAGGGTCGGGTGACCTCTTTAGGCCCTGTCGCGACCTGCAATTTTAATGTTGGAAAGATCCCGGTCAGCACCCAGCTGGTCTGGATGCACGATCTTGATGTGAAGAACCGCCTCAAGGGTGATCTCACCGTACTCACGATCTCCCTTCCGCTGTCAGTAAGCTCACCGGCACCCCCCTAGGGAGTCCAACGCCTAAGCTGTCACGTCGACGGCGATCCTGAAACGTTGAACCTGAAGAGCCGCGACCCGGGGCGGCCGTGCTGCCCGCGGGGCTCTCCTCGCAATCGGGACCGCCTGGTGCCGACGCTCAGTGGCCCTGAGCGGCAACGGCGGGACGGCGTGAAGCGCGGGAATCCTGAACAGAAAGTGCTTGTCGCGCAGCCGCGTGATGTCTTCTGACGGTCGAAACGGCTAGACGATCATCGCATGGTCACCTGCGCCTCATCGCCGCCATGCTGGGCGGCGGCGGCGCGGCCGCCGGCGACATCACGAAGGTAACCCACGCATTCCAGCCTTCCGGCCGGCGGTAGGAATCGAACTCGAAGTAGCCCTTCAGGTTCAGATAGCCCTGGGTGTGCTCGTTGATCGGGAAGATATAGCCGAGCTGCGGGCCCACGCCGTAGACACGCGACTCGTTGTCGCCGAGGAACGCGGGCTGACCCTTGTCGGGGGTGATCTGCTGGTAGACATAGCCGACCGCGCCGATGAAGAACTGCTTGGACAGGAACTGCGACACGCCCCAGTCGAGGTGCCAGTCGACACCGTTCTGGTAGTCAATGTCGGGATTCTCGAAGTTGTAGGTGAAGCCGGTGACGGCCGACGCCTCGAACCCGGTTTGCGGATTGAGATAGGTGTAGCCGAAACCGCCGTCGATGGCGCCGTGGCCGAGGCCAAGGTTGGCCAGCCGGTTCGGATCGTAGTTGCCCACCGGGATGCCACCGGTACCGTAGACCATGAAATTGTGCACGCCGGCGTTCCAGCGCAGCGAAGCCTGCGGAAACAGATCGCCGAAGCCGGTCACCGAACTGTCGATCGTGGCGGCGCGCGTGGCAGAGAACGGCCCCAGACTGGCCGAGAGTATTCCGTCGAGCGACACGCTGTTGCGGCCGGTGACGAACATCATGCCGAGCGCCAGCTGGCCGCCGAACACGGTGGTCGGAAAGACGTAGGTCGGCGCGATCAGGCCGAGATCGGCATCGCCGTCCAAATTCACGTCCAGATTGACCTTCAATGTCGGGCTGAAGCGTCCGATCCGTACCTGTTTCGCGGCGGCGATGCTGCCTGAGGCGGAGACCGACGTGTGATAATAGACGAGCGGAAGCGACCAGCCGGGTTGCTGCGGGGCCGCTGCAAGGCTTCCGTAGATGCCCGGCAGCCAGAAGCTCACGCCGCCTTGGTCGGCGATTGCGGTGCGCGGTGCGTTGACGGAAATTCCCAAGACAATCGCAGCAGCAGCCAGTGCCTTTACGGGTAACGTGTCAATCGCGTGCCGAAACATACTGACGCCCCCAACCATGACAACGGTGAAATTCAACACCGCGCAACAGGCGCGCGCAACTGGACTGCCTCGCGCGCCTGTGACCGGTTCCGCAACCGGTCGGGCGCGCCGTTGCCGGCGCAATGGGTGCGGGCCTGTGGAGGACGGGTTCTGGCGCCAATGATTCCGGCGTTTTCCGTCTGCGATTGTCGTGCCACTGCGATGGCGGTGTGCAGGCACCGGCGTTTCACCACCTGTGGCGGGCCCGCCACAGCGCGCAAAAATTCGCGCAAAAAAACTTATCCCCGCTCGCCGGACCGCACTTATGCTGACGGCGCCCTGCGCGTGGCATCAGACGTCGTCTCGAGGACGCCGGATGAGCGGGCAGGGCGCGGCGCCGCGCAGTCAGGCCTGCGCGGGTCCGCGCAAGCTTGACGGATGGAGCGCCCGGACGGCGCAGGGTCCTTCGCCAAAGGGCCCGCGCGTCCTCGCCAGGGCGCGCGGGCGGGTTTCGCCAAACCCGCCCAGGGGGCTTCGCCAAGCCCTTGGCGCCGTCCCGGCGCTCCATTCCCCGTTCGGGGAAGCGGAAAAAGGGAAGACGGCTCACCCCGGGCCTTCAACAACAGGGGTGATGCCGCGCGGCTGTCTGATAGGTGAATGAACGGACGAGTTTCAGTGTCGCGAGCCGCGCGCAAGAATCTCGGCGTCATGCCCGGCCTTGTGCAGGCATCCACGTCTTGCAGCGACTCGGCCCGGCAAACGTGGATGGCCGGGACAGGTTTACAGCCGGGCCG
>CAZUDR010000395.1:0-3566 GCA_964618715.1 uncultured Undibacter sp.
GCGGGCGACGAACGAACGGTTCTTCACGGCGGCGGTGTTGATCGAGACCATGTCGGCCCCGGCGCTCAGCAGCTTGCGGATGTCCTCCGTCTCTCGCACGCCGCCGCCGACAGTCAGCGGCATAAAGCAGTGCTCCGCCGTCTGCGTGACGACATCGAAAATGATCGCCCGGTCCTCATGACTGGCGGTGATGTCGAGAAAGCAGAGCTCGTCCGCGCTGGCCTCGGCATAGGCGATGGCGGCCTCGACCGGATCGCCGGCGTCGCGCAGGTCGACGAAATTGACGCCCTTGACCACGCGGCCGTCCTTGACGTCCAGGCAGTGAATGACGCGGACCTTGAACATGACATTGCGCTCGGGCGACCGGTATCGGGACTGCGAGTGTTAAGCTAGCATCACGGAAATTTCCAGTTTCCCGCCGGATTTGAGCCATGTTCACGCAAGTGGCCCCGCTCGTCATCGCCTGCCTGTTCGCGGCATTGCTGGGATTTGCGGCGCACCGGGCGAGCATTTGCACGGTCCGGGCGGTGGCCGAGATCATCAGCGCCCGTACCGGCTACATGCTGGCCAGCATCGTCAAATCGGCGCTTTGGGTGATCGCGCTCACGCTTCCCCTGTTCTGGCTGATGCCGGCGGCGGCAGGCCAGATCGGCGGCTGGCAATTCACCTTCGCCACCCTGCTCGGCGGTTTCCTGTTCGGCGTGGGTGCCGCCATCAACGGGGCCTGCGCCTATTCCACCATGGCGCGGCTGGTCGACGGAGAAGTCCGCATGGTCGTCTGCATCGGCGGCTTCGCCGTCGGGATCCTGACATTTCTTGCGCTGGTCGATCTCGAATGGCTGACGCGGCCGAACCGGGCGCCGGCATTGCTCGGCGCAGTGCTGACGTTCGGCCTCGTGCTGTCACTCGTCCTGCTCGGCCTGGCGATCCATGAAGCGCAACGCGTGTGGCGCACGCGCCCCGGAAATCTCGACCTCAGGCACCTGATCCTGTCACCGAACTACCGGCTCTCGACTGCTGCCATGCTGATCGGCATCGCCAGCACTGCCATCTTCCTGCTGATCGGCTCACCCGGATACGCCATCACCCTGCAGAACATGGTGCAGAGCGCAGTCGGCATGGGCGCGTTGCCGACAGCAAGCGGTATTGTCGTGCTGGCGGTGCTGGCCGGAATGCTGATCTCGACGCTGCAACGCGGCAGTTTCCGACTCGACTGGCGACCGCAATGGTCGTGGCTGCGAAACGTGTTCGGCGGCGCACTGATGGGCCTCGGAACCGCCATGGTGCCGGGCGGCAACGCCGTGCTGGTGCTCTACGCAACGCCGAGTTTCTCGCCACACGCCTTGCCCGGGCTCGCCGCGCTGCTTGTCGGCGCCGGCGCCGGCCTGCTGGCGATGAAACACATCGCCGGCCTCGATACCCGTGTCGTGTGCCGCAACGATATTTACCGCGCCGAATTGCAGCCGGCCGGTTCGATACTCAACTCGCATCCGCCATCCGGGAAACGATAGCAAACCTATGTGCCGGCAGCGTCGCGGACCAGCGCGAGCGCTTCGGCCACATCGAGCCGCCCGTCGTAGAGCGCACGGCCGGCGATGGCGCCTTCCAGCCTCCGCGCGCGCGGCGCCAGCAGCGCCTGAATGTCGTCGAGGGAAGCGAGGCCACCCGAAGCGATCACGGGAATGGAAATGGCGTCAGCCAGCGCAATGGTAGCGTCCAGATTCAATCCCTTGAGCAGACCGTCGCGCGAAATGTCGGTGTAGACGATGGCAGCGACACCCGCATCCTCGAAGCGGCGCGCAATTTCCAGCGCCGACAGTTCGGAGGTCTTCGCCCAGCCCTCGACCGCCACCTTGCCATCGCGGGCATCCAGCCCGACCGCCACACGGCCCGGAAATTCCTTCGCCGATTCGATGACCAGCGCCGGATTGCGCACTGCCGCCGTGCCGATGATGACGCGGGTGACGCCCTTGCCGAGCCAGGCCTCCACCGTCGCCATGTCGCGCACGCCGCCGCCGAGCTGCACCGGAATGCTGACGGTTTCCAGGATCCGGTCGACCGCGGCCGCGTTCACCGGCATGCCGGCGAAGGCACCATCGAGATCCACGATGTGCAGGTATTCGAATCCCTGACGCTCGAAAGTCGCCGCCTGCGCCGCCGGGTCGCGATGGAACACGGTAGCGCGCGCCATGTCGCCCTGCTCGAGACGTACCGCGAGGCCTTCCTTCAGATCGATGGCCGGGAAGATGATCACGGCTCCCACCTGAGAAAGTTCGCGATCAGCTTCAATCCCAGCCGCTGGCTCTTTTCCGGGTGAAACTGGGTCCCGACCATGTTGTCGCGCCCGACGATTGCGGTCAGCGGGCCGCCGTAGTCGGTCTGCGCCACCAGGTCGGCCCGCTTTTCCGGCCTCAGCTCGTACGAGTGTACGAAATAGGCGTGCAGCCCGTCCGGCCCCAGCGTGATATCGTCCAGCAACGGGTGGGGTTGCAGCATGTTCAGCGTATTCCAGCCCATGTGCGGAATTTTCAGGCTGACGTCATCCGGCTCGATCCGGTCAACCTCGCCGGTGATCCAGCCAAGTCCCGGCGTCACCTGGTATTCGCGGCCGCGCTCGGCCATCAGCTGCATGCCGACGCAGATGCCGAAGAACGGCCGTCCGCGCTGCAATACGTTTTCGTTCAGCGCCTCGACCATGCCGTGGATGGCATCGAGGCCACGCCGGCAATCCGCGAACGCACCGACACCCGGCAGCACGACGCGATCCGCGCGCGACACATCGTCGGGCCGGCTGGTGACCCGAATCGGCTGCGCGTGCCCGATCTCGCGGGCGGCGCGCTCGAAGGCTTTCGCGGCAGAGTGCAGATTGCCGGAACCGTAATCGACGATGGCCACCGTCATCGCTCACGACCCCGGCTCTGGAAACAGCCCGATCACATCGTTGCCCGACGGCGATCCCCGCCGCACCGGGGTCGCATAGGTCTGCGCAGGCATTGTCGCAACCCGTTGCGCCGGCGCGCCTTTCGTCCACTCCGCAAAGAAGCGCCGCTCCGCAGTTTCCATGCTGTCCCCGACCACAAATCCCAGCATTGTCCAGCCGCGCCGGGCGAGGGTCCAGCGCCACAGCGTTGCCGCCTCGAAGCCGACCAGCAATGACACCGCGAGGCTGCCGAAGAACTCGAGCGTGCTGGGTGTCCCGGTCCAGTAGAACAGGACACCGACCAGACCGGTCACGACGAAGTATCCGACGAGCGCCAGCCACAGGCGGTGCACAAGCAGCCAGAACGGGGCCAGCAAAAAAGCCCAGAAATAAAATCCGTCGCGCACAAAGACGAAGCGCTCGGGATCGGTCTGATCGCCGTCGCGCGGCGGGGGCGCGTGCACGGAGTAGGTAGCCATGACGTTCTCGTACTCGTAACTGCCTGCTTTACAGGACGCCGGAAGGCGGAAGGGATGGTGGCATCACCCGCCGAGCGACCCCTTGGTCGAGGGCACTTCATCCCCGGCGCGCGGATCGATCGCGACCGCCGCACGCAGTGCCCTCGCCAGTCCCTTGAAACAGGACT
>CAZUDR010000396.1:0-3560 GCA_964618715.1 uncultured Undibacter sp.
TCTGCTCGCGCCGCGAATGCGCATGGTACCTCTGCGGCGCCTGCCAGCGCAACGACGTCGGATTTGGGCGTTGCCTTCGCCGAGGGTTAAAGCAGTAACGACGTCACGATACGCGGAGGTATTTGCCGACGCTTGAATATCATTTGACTCAAAGCTGAAAATTCAAGGCCGGCGGCCTTCGGACACGGCAGTCTGGCCGCGTTCGAACGACGGACGGCTATGACCCGCCGGCGCCTTCCTCCGGCAACCAGTGCGCGAAATGCGCTAGTACGCGGCGTCTTGCGGGTATTCTCCGACGGTATTCTTGTCCCATTGGTCGAGCCAGCCTCTGGCGACCTCAATGCCTTCCTGACGGAGCGTGTTCACGAAGTTGCGGCTGCGGTTGAACTTGGACGAATACGCCAACTCGTCGGCAGTTCTTTTCCTCATCTTGATCGTACGGATCGTCACGGTCTTGAACTCGCCCCCCGATATGACCTTGTCGTTTATCCACTTGTTCACCGTCAAAATTGAATTCAGCTCCTTGTTCAGTGACAGGTTGCCCATCAGTTCATTCTGCCGGTCCTGGATATCCTTGTTGGTTTCGGGTGCGTACGGCCATTGCTGCGGATTAATGCGCAGAATCCACAATTCGTCGGGCACCTCGTTCTTGTCGACGCTCGCAAAGAATTCGCGTACCGGCGGATTTTGCGAGTACAGACCGTCCCAGTAGTAGCCTCCTTTGATACGCTGGGCCTCGCGGAAGACGGGCAGGGTTCCTGATGCGGCGATCCCCGACAGCGTGAGCGGCAATCGCTGGCGCCAGAAATCCGCCTTGTCCATGTCCTTGTCGGCGGATTGCATGCCTTCATTGATTTTCTGCGCCTTCCGGTTGACGTTGGAGTCGAACACAGTCTCGAATCCGTTGATGACCTCCGTGGCACCAATCAGCAGGCGCGTCTCGACATCTCCCCATTTGATGCTGTCGAAGTCAGGGCAGGTCCTGTCAAGCATGTACTCCAGATCAAAATAGCTTCTGCGTACGCCGAGGCTCGGCAAGCTGTCGGCGAGCGCCCTGAATATCGCGCCGTAAGGACTGAGGCGGGCAAGCGTCGGCGCGTTCACCCCGAAGATCTCCAGCTCCTCCGCCCTGAATGCGCCGTATGTCAGGCTGTTCAGCGCGGTCTCGATGTCCGTGCCGGCAACGAACTCTTCCCAGAAGCGGTCGAGTTGCCGGGCTGCGTCGAGCGGTGCGCCAGTCTTGCCGTTCTTCGGAGCAAGCGCGTACCAGACAGTGAGCGCGCAGAGGGCGCCCGCCGAGGTTCCGCTCAGGCCGACGAGTTCGATCCGCTTTCGCTCCTTTTTGTCCTCGCGGAGATCGTCGTGCATATGTCTGAGAATTTCGCCAAGAACCCCAACCTCGAAGGCGGCATGCATGCCGCCGCCCTGGCACCCAATAGCCACCCTGATCGTGTCTCCCGGCGCTTGCTTCGCCGTGCCTGTTTTTCGCTGTGTTTTTGCCATTGCCCCCTCCAGCTTTGTTGAACTTCACTGGACTCAATGCGAATTCGCGTCCGTGCTGCAGCCGTGCCAGGTGACAAGCGACCGGAGACCCGGAGATCTCAATCCGCCGCGTCGGGGATCAGCTTCATCAAAGCATCCGGTGCGAGAACGGTCAGCCCCGCGCGCTCGAGCTTGAGCCAGCCCCGGCGTTGCCAGTTCCGCAGTTCGTAATTCGTGCTCTCTCGGGACGCGCCGATCATCTGGCTGAGTTCGCGCTGGGTGATATGAATTGACGAGCCCGCGTGCTGCAAACCGGCACGGTGATGAAGATAGAGGACTGCTTTCGCCAGGCGGACTGAAACATCAAAAAACATCATGTCCTCGACCTGCTCGCTCGTCTTGCGCAGGCGGTGGCACAGAATTTCAAGCAACCGCATCGCGAGTTCCGGATGCGACTTGATCAACGGCAGGAAATCCCGCCGCTCGACGACGATCAGCGTGCCGCTTTCGGCCATGACGGCGTCCGCGGTCCGTTGGCCTCCGTCCAGAAAGGCAATCTCTCCGAAAATTTCCCCGGGGACAATCAGGTTGAAAACGGCGTCCTTGCCCTGCTCCGACGGGGCGCTGACCCGCACCGCGCCGGCGGAAACGAGATAGAAATTGGTTCCGGCATCGCCTTTGCGAAAAACGATCGTATTGCGCTTCAGATTGCGGGTGACCGCGCGCGCAACGATCTCGCCAATAATGTTCTCGTCCAGGCCCTTGAAAAATGAATGATTGCGGATGAACGCGCGCTTGTCGCTTGGGCCGGGACTGTTGCGAATATCCATTTGAGTGCCGCCGGAGATCCAGATGCTGATCGCGCGATCGCGGACGTATCTCGTTCAGGCCGTGCGAAGCCAAGTCTATATTTTTGCGCGAACAGAATCCAACGGTTTCCGGGACCCGGCAGCTTCATGGCGGGCTCCATGCGCTCCTTGTCCGGGTGTCGCCAGACAAGCGGCATGGACCGTTCTCGCGGGTTCTGGCATCCCCCGATCCGTCGTCACCCGGCGCCTTAAAACGGCTGTGTGAGCCAGTTCACAAACGGCCCGTGCGGCCCGCCCGATAATCAGCCCGTATCCAAATCCGTCAGGCGGGTGACATCATGTACCACTATCGCGAACACACGAGCATCGGAGAAAAGATCATCACCGTGGTCGGATTCCTCGTCCTTACGGTGTTCCTGTTTCTCGTCATGGTCGCGTACCAGATTACCGTATAGCCCGGCAGGTCTGTCCATGGTGCGACCACCATGGACTGCGTGGCGTCCGGACCGGCTGTCGGCGGGATACCGGAATGCACGCAACCCCGACGTCGCGGGCCTTGTCATCTCCGTCTAAAAAAATGCCCCGCCAGTGGCGGGGCAGTAAGGGGAGGAAAGAGGAAGGTCATTCACGATCATGACTTTGTCCGACCCGGACGGGATTGAGTGTGACCTGCCTCACATTGACATCGAAAAAATTTGACGGGCGGCGGCAAGGCTGGACAGGGCGGTTTCCGCCGCCCGTGCGGGGGCAATGTGAACCGGCTCACAGAGATCCCGGCAGGTTCGGCCGATAAACGGCGGCAGCAGGTGGCCATGGGGGCCATGCGCAAGTTCGAAAGGCTGCCGACATGTCGCTTTATATCCTTGGTTCAATCAGCGCGCTCTGCATGGTGTCCGGTGCTGTCGTTGCACGGGTTTCGGATCGATCCCGGTCCTATGCGAAGCGCCTGGAAATTCTGGTCGGCGTGCTCCTGATGGGGGGCCTGAGTGTGCTGGATCTCATGATCGTGGTCGGCCCCTGAGGAGAGCGACCTTTCGCGCAAATCAGGCCGCCTCGATCCGGATGGTCTTTGCGCCTTCCCACAGCACCGAGCGTCCGACTTCGGCGAGCCTGTCGAGACCGGAGGTAATGGTGAGGAAGTGATTGCCGGCCAGCTGGCCCATCTTGCTGGCGAAATGCACGCCGCCATAGGCCAGGAGAATTTCCGTCTCGCTGATCCCGCCGGGATAGAGAATGAACTGCCCGGGGGCCGGGTAGCTGGTATGGTTC
>CAZUDR010000397.1:0-3536 GCA_964618715.1 uncultured Undibacter sp.
ACGGCGCGGCCCGGCCCGCCCTGGATCACCGTCATGTCGTAGAGACGGAACGAGAGCAGCACAGCCTTCTTCAGCCACTGATTGACCTGCCACCGGCCGTTGGCGCCGCGCTCGGCGACGCGCGCCTTGCCGGTGTCGAGCAGGTCGAGCGCGTCATTGACCGCCTTGCGCACCGCGCCCTTCGTTTTGGGGCCGATCTTTTCGCGCTGCTCGAATGCGTCGTCGATGGTCCTGGCAAGCTTCTCGTGCATGGAAAGGAAATCCCGGGTTCGAATTCGCTCCGGTTGTCGGGGGAACCCGGTGCGCTGTCAAGCGGTTGGCGCGTGCCTTCGCATTTCAACCTGGCCCTTGGGCACGGTGCACAAGCAGCATCGATGTTACTAGACTGGCGACAGGTAGCCGGACGAGAACGTGCATTTAAGAAAGGAGTAATTGATGGACCCGACACAATTAGTGGACACCACCCAGCTGAGCGGAGAAGTCAACACCTTCATCTCCGCAGCGATCGCGTGGGGCGCAATGGCCCTGCCGCGCTTCATCGGCGCATTGCTGCTGCTGATCGTCGGCTGGTGGTTCGCCAGCCGCGTCAGCAAGGCGACGACACGGGTGCTCGACGGGCAGTCCCGCATCGATCCCATGCTGTGCACGGTGATCGCGTCGCTGGTGCGCTACGCCATCCTGGTCATCGTGGTGGTGGCCGCGCTCGGCCAGCTCGGCATCCAGACCACCAGCATCCTCGCTGCCCTCGGTGCCATTGGTCTCGCCATCGGCCTGGCCCTGCAAGGCACGCTGGCCAATATTGCCGCCGGCATGATGCTGCTGTGGCTGCGGCCGTTCCGCGTCGGCGACTACGTCGATACCGGATCGGCAGCAGGCACCGTGATGGAAGTCGGCCTGTTTGCCAGCGTGCTGCATTCCTGGGACGGCATCTACCAGTTCGTGCCCAATTCGGAATTGTGGAACAAGCGCATCATCAACTACTCGCGCCTCGGCACGCGGCTGGTCGATCTGAAGTTCGGCATCGCCTACGAGGACGACATCCCCAGGGGCAAGGAGACCCTGCTCAAGGCGGCTGGTGACGACTCGCGCACCCGCCAGGATCCGGCGCCGGTGGTGTTCGTCGACGAGCTCGGCGACTCCTCGGTGGTGCTGCGGCTGCGCGTGTGGGCGACGAATGCCGACTACTGGGACCTGCGCCGGGCGCTGACGGAGAACGGCAAGGCCGCGCTGGAAGCCGCCGGCCTGACAATCCCGTTCCCCCAGCGTGACCTGCACATCAAGGACGCGCCGGACGGCACCATCGAGCGCGCGGTCGCCTGATTTGCTCAGTTTGCGGCGATGATCCGTTCAAGGAAGCCGGTGAGGTCGTCGGTCAGGTGATCGACATGGGGGGCGTCGCGCCCCTCCAGCTCCCACTCCTCGCGGAAGACGTCGCGCTGGCCCTCCGGCACCACCAGAACGGTGGTCATGCCCAGCGCGTGCGGGGCTTCCAGATTGCGCGCCAGGTCCTCGAACATGGCGGCGCGCGCGGGATCGACCGCGTGACGGGTGAGGAACCTGTCGTAGGTCGCGGCCAGCGGCTTGGGCTCGAGGTCGGCGGCGATAATGTCGAACACGTCCTCGAAATGCTCGTGCACGGCGAGCCGTCGCATGACCGCGTCGGCGTGCTTGCGCGTGCCGTTGGTGAGAATGAGCTTGCGGCCCGGCAGTTTCTCCAGCGCGGCGCCGAGCGCGGGATTGGGCTCGAGCGGCGAGTGGTCGATCTGGTGGACGAATTCGAGATAGTCGTCCGGGTTCAGTCCGTGCTCGGTCATCAGCCCGCGCATGGTGGTGCCGTAGCGTTTGTAATAGTCCTTCTGGATGAGGAAGGCCTGCTCGTGCGGCACCTTGAGGAATTCGGCGATGAAGTCGCGGATGCGGACGTCCACCTGCTGCCACAGATTGAGATGATGCGGGTAGAGCGTGTTGTCGAGATCGAACACCCAGGTCTCGACATGGCCGAATGTGCGCTGCTCTTTACTGTTCCGGTTCGGCACGTGGCACTCAGAAGTCCCTGAAATGGATGGTCGCCGGCTGGTTGCCGCCGACCTCTATGGTGGCAAAGCCGGCCGAATTCAGGCCGCGCGATGCGCAGTCCTTGTGCTCGGCCAGTTCGAACTTGCCGTCACGGGTGCAAAGCGTGACCGAGCCGCCCCAGGACAGCGGCGCACCGCCGCGCATGACCGGCTGGCCCTTGCCGTCGACCGCCTCGGCATAGGAATAGACCTTCAGCGGACCGCCGCGCAGGACCGGACGGACGCATTGCCCGGCCGCGACCTTGTACCAGCCGCGGCTCACGATGGCGCCCATTTCGACGATGCCGAGCGAGGCCATCACCGTGTACTGGGTGTCGTTGCACCAGGAAAAGCCGTGCCCCTCCGGATTGCGCGCGGCCGCGAGCAGGGTGGCGAAGAAGTTCGGCTGCGCCGCCGCGCCCTCCGGCAGACTGCGGTCCTTCAGGAAGGCACCGATCGCGCTCTGCGTCCTTGCGCCCTCCATGCCGTCGATCGGGCTGGCGTCGTAGCCGGCGATCACCAGCAGCCGCTGGATGCCGGCGAGGCGGGCCTGCTGGTCGTCATAGTCGGACTGCTCCGCCAGGTTGACGACCAGACCGTTCTCCCCCTCGGCGGGACGGGCCGCGGTGAATTGCACCTGCTCACTGACCGGACAGCGGCGCGCGTCGGCGATCTGGAAATCCGCGTGACGTATGCAGAGCTCGGCCTGGCCGGTCTGCGGCAGCGGCGCATTGCCGTAGATCGCCGGCGTGCGCGCGTGCACATAGACCAGATCGGAGTCCGGTGTCTCCTCCATCACCACCTTGCACTGGCCGGGCTCGACGTGAAACCAGCCGCGCGTGGACAGGTTGGGTTGCTTCTCGAGGCCGATGGCCACGTCCATCAGGTAGCTGGTGCGATTGCACAGGCTGAGCGCGGCCTGCGCCGGCGTCGCCGTCAGCGCGGCGAGTGCGACGAGACCCGAACAAAGATAGCGCGCATGGCAATGCAAATGCCGTCGCCCTCGCTGGTGAATCATCGACGCTACGTTAACAGACCGGCGGTGCCGTGCACTCAGCGGTGCATCAGCGTGCCGACGCCGTGGTCGGTCAGCAGTTCGAGCAGCACCGCGTGCGGCACCTTGCCGTCCATGATGACCACGCCCTCGACGCCCTGGTCGAGCGCGTAAATGCAGGTTTCCACCTTGGGGATCATGCCGCCGGAAATGGTGCCGTCGGCGATCAGCTTGCGCGCATCGGCGACCGACAGTTCCTCGATCAGCTTCTTCGACTTGTCGAGCACGCCGGGGACGTCGGTGAGCAGCAGCAGCCGCTTGGCCCTGAGCGCGCCGGCGATGGCGCCGGCAAAGGTATCGGCATTGACGTTGAAAGTGCCGCCGCCCGCCGCGGTCGCCACCGGGGCCAGCACCGGGATCAGTTCGCGGCCGATTATCTCGTTGAGGATGGTGGGGTCGACCTTCTCCGGATCACCGACAAAGCCGAG
>CAZUDR010000398.1:0-3536 GCA_964618715.1 uncultured Undibacter sp.
CGACACCGAATACGGCCTGGTCGCCTATCTCTACACTAAGGACCTCTCCCGCGGCATGCGCGTGTCGGAGAAGCTCGAGTTCGGCATGATCGGCTTGAACCGCGGGCTCGTCTCCGATCCGGCGGCGCCGTTCGGCGGCGTCAAGCAGTCGGGCTTGGGCCGCGAAGGCGCGCAGGAGGGCATGAAGGAGTTCCTCGAGACGCAATACGTGTCGGTGGCGTGGTGAGCGGGGAACGCACGTAATGGACGTCCTGATGCCGCAGCTCGGCGAGACCGTCGCCGAGGGCAAGATCGTGAAATGGTTCAAGTCGGCCGGCGACGCGGTAAAGCCGGGCGAAAACCTGTTCGAGATCGAGACCGACAAGACCTCGATGGAAGTGCCGGCGACAACGGCCGGCACGCTCGCCGAAATCCGTTTCGAGGTGGGCGAGACCGCCAAGGTCGGCGCCGTGGTGGCGGTGATCAGCGGTGATGGCGAGACCGCAGCGCCAAAGGCGAGCGCGGCGCCGGCGATCAGGCCCCCGGCGTCGCCCGCTCCGGCCGGTGCAGCGGCGCCAGGTAAAACGTCTCCGGCCCCCCGCTTGCGCGCGGACGAGCGGACCGAAAAGTCATCCTACGCCTATCCGAACATGGATCCGTTCCGCGAGGTGCGCACGCCCGAGCGCAATTACGGCCCGGCGCGCCTGCCCGGCGGCGTCACGGTCACGCCGCTGGCGCGCAGGCTGGCCGGCGAGCGCGGCATTGACCTGTCCGGTATCAGGGGATCCGGCCCGCATGGCCGCATTGTCGCCGCCGATATCGAAAAGGCCGCGCCGTCCACACGCGCCATGCCCGCCGCCGCCGGCGCCGCGCAGGTCAAGGCGCTTTACGAAGGCGTCGACTACGAGGACGTGCCGCTCGACGGCATGCGCCGCACCATTGCGACGCGCCTGGTCGAGGCCAAGCAGACCATCCCGCATTTCTATCTCACCGCCGATCTCGACATCGGCCGGCTCGTCGCGGTGCGCGAGGAAGCCAACGCCGCGGCGCCGCGGGACAAGGACGGAAACGCGGAATTCCGGCTCTCGCTCAACGATTTGATCATCAAGGCGTGGGCGGCGGCACTGAAGCGGGTGCCGGCGGCCAATGCGGTGTTTGCCGGTGACAGCATCCTGCGTTTTGCCCATGCCGATATCGGCGTGGCGGTGGCGCTCGACGGCGGCCTGATCACGCCGGTGATCCGCAGTGCGGACACCAAGTCGCTGACGACGATTTCGGCGGAGATGCGCGATCTCGCGACGCGCGCACGCGAGAAAAAGCTCAGGCCGAACGAATATCAGGGCGGATCGAGCGCGATCTCCAATCTCGGCATGTACGGTGTGCGCGAGTTCTCCGCCATCATCAATCCGCCGCAGTCGACCATCCTTGCCGTCGGTGCATCACGCCGCGCCCCGGTCGAGGCCGGGGACGGCGGCGTGAAATTCGTCAGCCAGATGACGGTCACGCTGTCCTGCGACCACCGCGTGATCGACGGTGCGCTCGGTGCCGAACTGCTTGCTGCATTCAAGGGCCTGATCGAGCAGCCGGTCACCGCACTCGTGTAGAAGGAGTTTTCAATGGCTGGTGAAACGCCCCACGTCCTGCTGGTCGGACAGGAAAAGTCGGTCATTATGGAGGGGCTGGCATCCCGGGTGAATCTGCACAAGCTGCTCGAGGCCACGGACCGCGAGGCGTTCCTCAACTCGGTCGCCGACAAGATCGGCGCGATCGCGGTGACCTACACCAACGAGCCGATCAGCCCGGAATTCATGCAGCGGTTTCCGAAGCTCGAGCAGGTGTCGAGCTTCGGTGTCGGCTACGACCACATCAATGCCAAATGGGCGGGCGAGCACGGCATCATCGTCACCAACACGCCGGAAGTGCTCGACGAGGAAGTCGCCGATTCGGCGCTCGGCCTGCTTCTCTGCACGGTGCGCGAATTTCCGCAGGCCGACCGTTATCTGCGCGCCGGCAAATGGCTGAAGGGGCAATACCCGCTGACCAAGGCGACGCTGCGCAACCGCACCGTCGGTATGGTCGGCATGGGGCGCATCGGCAAGGCGATCGCGCGCCGGCTGGAGGCATCCAGGGTGCCGGTGGTCTACCACAGCCGCAACCAGCAGCCGGGCGTGAGCTACAAGTACTATCCCAAACTGGTCGACATGGCGCGCGAGGTCGACACGCTGATGGTGATCGTGCCCGGCGGCGCGTCGACGCAAAACATGATTAATGCAGAGGTGCTCGAGGCGCTGGGCCCGAACGGTATCCTGATCAACATGGCGCGCGGCTCGGTGGTCGACGAACCGGCGCTGATCGAGGCGCTGAAGAACCGTACCATCTATTCCGCCGGCCTCGATGTGTTTGCCAGGGAACCGAACGTGCCGAAGGAGCTGGTTGAAATGGACCACATCGTGCTGTTTCCGCATCTCGGGTCCTCGACGGAGGTAACGCGGGCGGCCATGGACCAGCTCGTGGTCGACAACATCCTGGCCTGGGCGGCGGGGAAGCCGCCGTTAACCCCAGTGCCAGAGACACCCTGGCCACCGAAACGCTCCTGATCGGCGGCGTGCTATAATGTCCGGACCATGCGTTGCATCAGGTCCGCCATGCTTCGCCGACTCCTTATTGTCGCCCTTGCGGTTCTCGTTCCCGGCGCTGCCCTCGCGCAGTCCAGGCCGGCGCTCAACAAGGCTGCCCAGCCGATGGTCGGCACATGGGAATTCTCCAACGCCGATCACGACAGGGTCTGCACGCTCGAGCTCAAGGGCGATACAGGGACGGTTGGCAACAAGCTGGAATTTGACCAGAACTGCACCACGCTGTTCCCGCTGGTGCGCGACATTATCGGGTGGCGGTATCCCGACGACGATCTGCTCTATCTGCTCGACGCGCAGGGCCGCGCGCTGATCGAATTCAGCGAGGTGGAGGACGGACTGTTCGAGGCGCCGACCCGCGGCGTCGGCGTGCTGTTCCTGCAGAACCCGGCCACCGTCGGTCCGCCGCCGAAGAAGGCGGAGGATGTGGCCGGTGACTGGGCGCTCAAGCTCGGCACCGGTGCCCCATTATGCACCTTCACGCTGGACAGTAAGGCGGTCAAGGATGCGTTCGCGCTGACGGCCAGGCCCGGCTGCAATACGTCGATCACCCAGCTCAAGTTTGCCCAGTGGCGCATGGACCGCGGCGAACTGCTGCTCGTTCCCGCCAACGACGAGCCGTGGCGTTTTGCCGAGGGCGACGACGGCAACTGGCACCGGCTGCCGGAACGTCCCGGCGGCATGATCCTGGTCAAGCCGTAGATTGACAGCGATTTGTTGATCTCAGTCCGCCATGCCCCGCGAAAGCGGGGCATCCAGTAGCCGCTCGGTTCGGCGATCGATCTCGCGCGCCCGCGACTACTGGGTCGCCCGCTTTCGCGGGCGACGACGCCTACAGGATCAAATCAGCTGCAGCCCCCTGAAACTCGCATGTCCGTCCTTGCCGACGATGATGTGGTCATGCACGGCAATGCCGAGTGTCCG
>CAZUDR010000399.1:0-3535 GCA_964618715.1 uncultured Undibacter sp.
TGATTTTCGGGGTTTCCCGGCGATAGGTGGCAAATCGCTAACTTCTCTGCGGCGCTCGCCGACGTCGGACCTAATACGAGAGTGAAAGGAACAAATAAAGCCCAGAGCCGCACCCGTGACACCACGTACTTGATCGCAGCGGTCATTCCAGGATCCTACAAGGGCGCCTTCAGCAATACCAGAGACGACTTTTTGTTGTCATCCCTTGCGACGAGATGCGAGCTGCTCAGCTGACTTAGCTCCCCTTCTATGTCAATCGATGTACGACATAGCGCTCTTGTTGTGACCTCAAAGCCTTCACCGTCGCAAAATCCAGTTCGCTGGGTAATTTCTACCTGGCCGGCTCACCCTCCTATGCAACCATCGCCACTTTGTCCGTCACAAATTCCTACACCGTTGCAGGGATGTCCAAATGCCTCGACTGTGCAGATTCCGAAATTGGTAGGTTCGGTGCAAGTCTCGCAGGCGCCATCGCATTGCGCATTACAGCAAATACCATCGACACAATGCGGGGTATTCAAACACTGATTGCCGGAAGTACAGGGTTGACCTCCAGGCAATTTGGGAACGCAGGTGCCGCTCGCATCGCAGAACTCGATCGAGCTGCAGTCGTTATCCGACGTGCATGAAGTGTCGCCTAAGGTGCAGTTGCTTTCGCACCCATCACCGTTGGTTTGGTTGCCGTCATCGCATTCTTCGCCTGCGTCTGTATTTAAGGTCCCGTCTCCGCAAACAGCAATTGTGCAGTCCGCATCACACGCATCTGTCTGGCCCCCGCTGTCACATTCCTCGGCAGGCTGACATGTGTCGCACACGATGCTATCACCGCATGTCGCATTCGTGCACGCATTCGTGCAGAAGTCCGTATTGACATTGTTGCCGTCGTCGCACTGCTCCCCACTTTCAAGTATGCCGTTCCCGCATTCTGCGACGATCTCAGAAAGACAATCAGCTGAACAACCGTCACCGTCTTCTACATTGCCGTCATCGCATTGCTCACCCGCTGTGGTGTTCACGATCCCGTCTCCGCATGCGACAGCTGTGCAGTTCACGTCGCAAGTCGCAGACTCGCCTCCCGTATCACACTGCTCACCAGGTTCAGGCACGCCGTTGCCGCAGCTAATACATGCCCGCTTTGCAATAGCCCTAGACTGCTGATTGTGGATTCGGGAACAGTTTTCCTTATCGGTATCGAGAATTACCGGTTCGGAGGCAAAGTCAGGACAGTCTTCGTGGGGCGGACAAAGAAGTTGCAATTCTGCCATTGCCGGCACCGTCATGGCTAGAAGAACCAAGGCGGGCAAAAGCATGCGGGTCATCGACAAATTTCGATGGTTTCGCGGCATGGAAGCCTCCTGCAAAGCTGTCGGCGTTGCTCCAACTCCAAAAACGACAGGTACTTAAGGCCCAGGGCCCTGCCATCTCGGGGTTCCGGCTAATCGCGTGGCAAATCAGTGACGAACCTTAGGCGCGTTGACTGCTCCATCGGCATTTCACCTTCAGGGGTCGAAGGCCGTTCCGGCCATATTACCTCCTCCACCTTCGCCACTAGCTTCCTCCGTTGTCTTCATCCGTTCGGATGAAGGGCAGAGTAAGTTGCTGACAATAAACGGTCTTTTTTCTTGGCGTAGCACGAGGTTGCCATGCTGGCCATGCGGGAGAGCCATGTGGGAACCTTTTATGTCGCTTGGCTGGCGAGGCCACCGCCATCGCCGCCAGCAAGTGAAGCGGGGCATCACTGGGCCGCTCCACAATGTCCCGCTAATGAGCTAGAGCGACCGTGTGCGACGCCCATTGCTCAGTTGTCCCTGTCGCAAATTAGTCCGCAGATATTGATGGTGCAGTCCTCCAAGCACTGGCCGCAGTTCGATACGCCCGTGGCGCTGAATGCGCCTTCTCATGGGCGCATCCTTCCTTAAGCTAAGGTGCGTGCGAACCGCATTGTAATACTCCATGTAGCACTTGAGGACGTGCCGAAGGTGCTGCTCGCCTGTCACCACGATGTGGTCCAGGCATTCCCGGCGTATCGAGCCGATCAGCCGCTCGGCGTATCCGTTCTGCCATGGCGAGCGTGCAGAAGTGGGACGATCTCGGATGCCAAGCGATCGAACTCGGCGGATGAACAGACTGCCGTAACAAGCATCCCGATCATGGATCAAATAGCGAGGGACTTGTTCCCAGCCACAGGCCGCCGTCAATTGATTGGCGATCCATTCCGCCGTTGGGTGCGCCGTGACGCCGAGCCACAGAATTTGTCTCCGGCCGTGCCCCATGATCAGTAGTCCATACAGCAACCGAAAGGACACCGTCGGAACGACAAACAGGTCCATCGCCGCAATACCATCCGCATGATTGCACAGGAACGTCCCCCAGCCCTGCGACGGCAACCCCCTCCCTCGCACCATATATTTGGCGACGCTAGTCTGCCCTATGTCGATGCTGAGCTTAACCAGTTCACCGTGTATGCGAGGCGCCCCCCACAACGGATTGGCGACACTCATCTCACGGATCAACCGCCGGATCTCAGCCGGCACGCCGGGACGCCCCCGGCGAGGCTTCGACTTCCAGCGCCAGTAACACCGGAAACCCGCGCGATGCCACCGGACCACAGTGTCCGGTCGCACAATGGCAAGCGCATTCCGGGCTTTTCGAAACACATGGCAGATCCAAGCCAACACCATTCTGTCTATCGCCGAACATGACCGCCCAGTTCGCCCCGTCGCAGCACGACGATCTGCTGTCGCAGCACTATGATCTCGGCTTCCAGGACTGCCCGCGATCGAGCCAGATCGACGACGGCCCCAAGGATCAATCTGAAGAGATCCAGCATCCCGTGCAGGATCGGCCGATTCTACGCTTCAAGCCAATCGGATAAAATTTACGATAGGGACAGCAGGCTTCCCTCAAAGATCTGAGAGCCGGACTCGCAAAACAAAGGACCCGGCGGGAGGAATGTCCGATCCTTGAGGCCTTTGGAGGAGAATTGGAGGTGTACCGGTTGGCCGTATGTCCTAGCGGCCGCTACCAAGGTCCGTGTTCGTGATGCCCTGGGAACCGCTCTTCTGGTCCGCTTTTGCGCGTCCGCTACCAAGGTCCGTGTTCGTGATGCCCTGGGAACCGCTCTTCTGGCCCGCTTTTGCTGGGCTGGAGTTTGCCGCGAGAGCCGTTGCGATGAGGGCGATGGCGAGGGTTGCTGTGGCGAAGATCTTGGTCATGGTCTGTTGCCTGTGTGTCTCGTGTTTCCGATGATCTGAACATAACGGGACCGGTGTCCGTTGCCAAAAGCGTAGTGATGAACATCACAAAATGGGCGTTTTTCGAGAAAGTCGCGCGTGGCAGTATCGCTTTTTGAACATGCGCTTCGGTATGTCCGTTTTGCCTCAATAGCGGACATTGCTTCATGTCCGCTGAGCGCCACGAGCGGACATAAGCGTCCGACACCCCAAGCGATCGATCATTTTGCGGAAGTGATAATAGCCACAAGATCATGTGGCAACTGCCACAGACCACAGCGATATGCCGTGCGAGAATCTCC
>CAZUDR010000400.1:0-3533 GCA_964618715.1 uncultured Undibacter sp.
CTCGCCGCCGCTGGTCGTCGCCTATTCGATCGCCGGCTCGATGAATGTCGACATCACCAGGGAGCCGCTCGGCACCGACCCGAAGGGCAAGAAGGTGTTCCTCAAGGACATCTGGCCGTCCAACAAGGAGATCGGCACTTTCGTTGCGAAGAACGTGACCAGGAAGATCTTCGCCAAGAAATACGCCGACGTGTTCAAGGGCGACGCCAACTGGCGCAAGATCGCGGTCAAGGGCGGGCTGACCTATACGTGGGACGATCGCTCGACCTACGTGCAGAACCCGCCATACTTCGAAGGCATGGAAAAGCGCCAGCGGCCGCTCGAGGATATCGTCGAGGCGCGCGTGCTCGCGCTGCTGCTCGACTCGATCACCACCGACCACATTTCGCCGGCGGGCTCGATCAAGCAGGAGAGCCCGGCCGGCGAGTACCTGCGCGACCATCAGGTGCGCCCGAAGGACTTCAACCAGTACGGCACGCGGCGCGGCAACCATCAGGTGATGATGCGCGGCACCTTCGCCAACATCCGGCTGAAGAACCAGATGGTGCCGGGCGTCGAAGGCGGTTTCACGGTCCACCATCCGTCGAAGCAGCGCATGACCATGTACGACGCGGCCATGAAGTACAAAGAGCAGGATGTCCCGCTCGTCATCTTCGCCGGCAAGGAATACGGCACCGGCTCCTCGCGCGACTGGGCCGCCAAGGGCACGGTGTTGCTCGGGGTCCGCGCAGTCGTCGCCCAGTCGTTCGAGCGCATCCATCGCTCCAATCTCATCGGCATGGGCGTGATGCCGCTGGTGTTCGAGGAAGGGACGTCCTGGCAGTCGCTGGGCCTGAAAGGCGACGAACAGGTCACCATCCGCGGCCTGCAGGGCGAGATCAAGCCACGCCAGCGGCTGATCGCCGAGATCGTGATGGGCGACGGCACGCTCAAGCGGGTCCCGCTGATCTGCCGGATCGACACGCTCGATGAGCTCGACTACTTCAAGAATGGCGGTATTTTGCAGTACGTTCTGCGCCAGCTGGCCGGTTGACGGCTGAATTGCGCGTTTGACGACGAGGCCAGCGGGGGCTCACCGCGACGTGAGGACCTCTCACTGCGACGTGAGTGGCGAGTGATTGGCGGGTCGCTTTATATGCCCGCTGGCCTGGAGGCTCACGGATTCGATTCGATATGAGATATCGTGCCCTTGCCATAGCGGCTGTTCTCGCCTGCGGCACCTCGGCGGTTCCGGCGTTTGCCGACCAGCCGCGCGCCGTGGTCGAGCTGTTCACAAGCCAGGGTTGCTCGTCCTGTCCGCCGGCTGACCGGCTGATGGGTCAGCTTGCACGCGACCCCTCGCTGGTGGCGCTGAGTCTGCCCGTCGACTATTGGGACTACATCGGCTGGAAGGACACGCTCGCCCTGCGTGGTCACACCACGCGTCAGCGCGCCTATGCGGCGGCGCGCGGCGTGCAGCAGATCTATACGCCGCAGGCGATGATCAACGGTATCGACGATGCGCTCGGCAGCGACAAGCGTGCGATCGAACGCACGATTGCGCAGACGCGCCGCAGCGCCGAACCGCTCGCGCTGCCCCTGTCGGTCGATGTGTCCGGCGACGAAATATCGGTGAGCGTGCCGGCGGCCGGCGACGAACACCGCAACGGCGTGGTCTGGCTGTGCCCGGTCAGCAGCGAAGTCGAAGTGAAGATCGGCCGTGGCGAGAACCGCGGCCGCACCATCACCTACCACAACGTGGTGCGCCGCTGGGTGAAGCTCGGCGAGTGGAACGGAACCGCGCAGACCTTCAAGGCGAAGCTTGCCGATCTTGCCGATGACAGGTTTGCGCTGGCCGATGTCGACCGCCTCGCCGTGCTGGTGCAAAGCGGCGGCGGGTCACGCCCCGGCCTGATGCTGGGCGCCGCGCTTGAGCCGCTGCGGCAAGCCGCGACGCGTTGAACGCGCGATCGCTTCGCAGAGATTTTGCGTCATCGTCATGCCCGGCCTTGTGCCGGGCATCCACGTTCAAGCAGTCCTGATAGTGTCCGAAGACGTGGATGGCCGGGACAAGCCCGGCCATGACGGAATCCCGGCGACAAATAAAAATCGGGCCGGCGACTGGCCGGCCCGAAGTCTTAGGGGATTGAACCGTACGCGGAACTCACTTGGCCCGGCCGGCTAAGCCCCGGGGGGCTGGGGGGCTGAGGAATCCGGTGCTCGATCCGACCGGGCCATGAGGCAACTGTGCCCTTATCGCCTCCCAGCGTGTCGGGCGATTGACGGAATTTGGGCGTTATTATGGTACTTCTAACGTGTTCGTGATCGATCAAGTCCGCTTCGCGGCCGTTTTGCTTTGATTTTTTTATGAATTCGAGGACTTGCCGCGAGCGGGCGGCGGGGCGATCATTGTTATCGGTTTGTAACAGACAGGAGGCGCCGCATGACGTTCGGTCCCGGCGAAGTCGATCCGAGCCAGTCCCCCGGGGGCGGATCCCCTGCGCGGACTGCCCCCGCCAGCCAAGTCACCTTCAGCCGCCGCGAGCTGAACCGGATTCTCGATCTGTATGGCCGCAAGGTCGCGGCCGGCGAATGGCGCGACTACGCCATCGATTTTCTCCGCGATCGCGCGGTATTCTCCGTCTTCCGCCGCGCATCGGAAGTCCCCCTCTACCGGATTGAAAAGCATCCCAGGTTGGCGCGCCGCCAGGGCGCCTACAGCGTGATTTCGGCCACCGGCCTGATCGTGCGTCGCGGCCACGAACTCGACCGCGTGCTGCGCGCCATCGACAGGTCGCAGCTGGTGGTGGTGAACTGACGACCGTTTGCCGCACGCTCGGGTGTCGTCCTCCGCGAAAGCGGAGGACCCGGTAAACGCAGGCCGCGCGGTGATTACCGGATCGTCCGCTTGCGCGGACGATGACAACAATGGCCTACGGCAGCGTCGCCGAACCCTTCCCCAGGGGCCGCTGCATCAGCACCGTGTCGAGCCAGCGACCGAACTTCAAGCCGACGTGCGGAAACGTTCCCACAACGTAAAAGCCGGCTGCGGCGTGCAGGGCAATCGAGGCGGTCTGTTCCGAATCGCCGATCACCGCAATGATCTGGCGGAAGCCGCGTGCCTCGCATTCAGCCAGCAGCTCTGTCAGCAAGGCACGGCCGACGCCACGGCCGTGCCTGTCCGGAGCGACATAGACCGAGTCCTCGACGGTGAAGCGGTAGGCGGGTCGTGCGCGATAGGGGCCGGCATAGGCGTAGCCTGCAAGGTCACCGTCCAGATCGGCGGCCAGCCAGGGGAATCCCTTGTCCAGCAGTTCGCCCATGCGCTGTGCCATCTCGGACTCGTCCGGCGGCGTCAGTTCGAACGAGGCCGTGCCGCGGATGACCGCGTCGGCGTAGATCGCGGTAATGGCCGGAATATCGGCAATTGTGGCCGGGCGGACAGAAGGGCTCATGGCACTGCGGCGTCATGCCCGCGCTTGTCGCGGGCATCCACGTCTTGCCTGATCTTTCTAAAGACGTGGATGGCCGGGACAAGCCCGGCCATGACGAAA
>CAZUDR010000401.1:0-3524 GCA_964618715.1 uncultured Undibacter sp.
TTCGGCGAAGGCGAGATCCTCGGGGATCGACGGATCGAGATGATGGCAGACCATCAGCATGTCGAGATGCTCGTCGATGGTGTTCTTCGTGAATGGCCGCGTCGGATTGGTCGACGAGGGCAGCACGTTCTTCAGGCCGGCCACCTTGATGATGTCGGGCGCGTGGCCGCCGCCGGCACCTTCGGTGTGAAAGGCGTGGATGGTGCGGCCCTTGAATGCCTTGATGGTGTCCTCGACAAAACCGGATTCGTTGAGCGTGTCGGTGTGGATCATCACCTGCACGTCCATGTCGTCGGCGACCGAGAGGCAATTGTCGATCGCCGCCGGCGTGGTGCCCCAGTCCTCGTGCAGCTTGAGGCAGCAGGCGCCGGCCTTGACCTGTTCCTCCAGCGCGGCGGGGCGCGACGCATTGCCCTTGCCGGCGAAGCCGAGATTGACTGGGAAGGCATCGGACGCCTGGATCATGCGGCCGATATGCCAAGGGCCGGGCGTACACGTGGTGGCGTTCGTTCCCGCTGCCGGACCGGTGCCGCCGCCGAGCATGGAGGTGACGCCGCTCATCAGCGCCTCCTCCACCTGCTGCGGGCAGATGAAATGAATGTGGGCGTCGAAGCCGCCGGCGGTCAAAATTTTTCCTTCGCCGGCGATGATCTCGGTGCCGGGGCCGATAACGATGGTGACGCCCGGCTGGATGTCGGGATTGCCGGCCTTGCCGATCGACGCGATGCGGCCGTCCCTGATGCCGACGTCGGCCTTCACGATGCCCCAGTGGTCGAGGATCAGCGCGTTGGTGATGACGGTATCGACGGCACCCTGCCGGTTCGTCATCTGCGACTGGCCCATGCCGTCGCGGATGACCTTGCCGCCGCCGAACTTCACTTCCTCTCCGTACGTGGTGAAGTCCTTCTCCACCTCGATGACGAGGTCGGTGTCGGCGAGACGTACCCTGTCGCCGGTGGTGGGCCCGAACATGTCGGCGTAGGCCGCCCGTTTCATCCTGATCGCCATCGTTCAAGCTCCCTTCACGTCACCGAAGGTCCTTTGTGACCGCCGTTTATCGTCCTCAAAGTTATCCACAGCCGTTCGCGTCACCTCAAAATGCTTGCGCCGCGGACGGAGCGGCGTAGCATTCATCGCAGGTCATCCATCTCTGGCTTTGCCGGACACGGATGAACCGCCATGACCGTAGCCGTCATGGGACGTGGCTGTTGCTTGCAACGGTCGTGGTCCATGGCTGCCGGCCCTGGCTCTCAAGTAGCTAGTATCCTGGCCTGTGAGCCTCGTGCTCGCGCCGGATAGGGATCCGAGAGCTTGTAACGGGCAGACGACGGTCTGCCCGTTATGGCGTTTGGGGTCCGGCAAACACCGCGGCGTCCACGCGCGCCTCACATGCTGCGGCCGTCGTACTTCACGACCTCGAATGCCTCGGGGTCCACATCGTCCAGGCAGCGCACATTGACCATCACCATGTCGGAGCCGTCCGGTCCCTTGCCGGAAGCAAATGACTGGATGCCGCAGGTCCGGCAAAACAGGTGGTTGATGACGTGCCTGTTGAACTGAAAATTCGTCATCTCCCCTTCGCCGGACAACAACTTGAAATCCGGACCTTGCGCGGCCGCCAGGAGAGAGCCGAGCCGACGGCAGCGCGAGCAGTTGCAAGAGATGACCTTGCTGATCTCGGTGGTGACCTGGTAGCGGACTTTGCCGCACTGGCAGCCACCCGTGTAGGTCTGCTTCATCGCGTCCTCCCGGCGGGGTTGGCATCATCTCAAACATCCGACGCGGCCTAAAGTTTCCCCATGACGCCCTGACGAAAACCGTAGACGGTGCGCTTGCCGGCCAGGGCAACGAGCGTCACCTCGCGCGTCTGCCCGGGCTCGAAACGCACCGCGGTGCCCGCCGGAATGTCGAGCCGCATGCCGCGCGCTTTCCTGCGCTCGAACATCAGCGCCGGGTTGGTTTCGAAGAAGTGGTAGTGCGAGCCGACCTGGATCGGCCGGTCGCCGGTGTTGCTGACGGCAAGCGTCACCGTCTTGCGGCCCTTGTTGAGCTCGATCTCGCCGTCGGCGATGAACATTTCGCCGGGGATCATGACTCAACCCCGCCTGACGTTGAGGTACACGACCAGCGCCGCGGCCAGCACGACAGCGCCGACCGCGACGGTGCCGAGATCGGGCAGCATGCTGACACCGTGGGGATGGTGATGCGGCGCCAGCGACTCGTGCGCCTGTGCGGCAATCGGAGCCAGCGAAAACAGAAGAGACAGCATTGTCTTCATCGGAAGGTCCTCATCGTATCGGGTTGTGTACGGTGACGAGCTTGGAGCCGTCGGGAAACGTCGCTTCGACCTGGATGTCGTGAATCATCTCGGGGATGCCCTCCATCACCTGATCGCGGCGCAGCACGCGCGCGCCCGCCTCCATCAGGTCGGCGACGCTGCGGCCGTCGCGCGCGCCTTCGAGGATGAAGTCGGTGATCAGCGCCACCGCCTCCGGATGGTTGAGCCTGACGCCGCGCTCGAGCCGGCGGCGCGCGACCATCGCGGCGACCGCGACCAGCAGCTTGTCTTTTTCCCGGGGCGTCAGATTCATCGTGTCCTCGAAATATGCTTTCCGGTGTCGATCACTGCAGCCAGAGTCGCGGCACGCCGACGCCGAGCGACGCCAGCAGCGCGATGAGATCGTGTCGCAGCGCCGCGCCGTCGCGGGCAACGAGTCGCGCCACGGCGATGCCGTTCCAGGCGGAGATGCCGACCTCGCCGGTGAACGAGTCATCACGTGCGCGCACCGCGGCGCAGGTTGCCTCGTCGCCGGGCGCGACCAGTACGGTCGCCAGTGCGATGCCGCCGGCGGCAGCCGCAGGCATCGCAAGCTTTTCGGCGATGGCGCCGTCGAGCCGGGCATTCTCGGCAAAAACCAGACGACCGCCGCGGCGCAGGCGCCAGCGGTCGTTCCACAGGCCGTCGCGCATTGTTTCGCCCATGGCGGCGCGGCCGAACACCACGGCTTCCGCCATCACCAGCGACGCGCCGTCGTCGAGTTCGATGTCGATGCTTCGTGACAGCCGCGCGCGGTCGAACAGGATGCATTCCTGCGGCAGCCAGGCGAGTTGCGCGCCGGCGCCTACCGTCAGGCTGACATCCATTTCGGCGTCGGCGCCGGTGGAGCGGTAGATCTTCTCGGCCGCGGTGGTGCCGGCGACGAGACGGGTGCCCGCTTCCGCCTCGATGTCGATGGCGAAACGGTCGCCGCCGGTCATGCCGCCGCCGGTGTTGACGATCACTGCTTCGAGCCCGCCGCCGGTCACGCTGGGAAAGCGCACGCGCAGCGAGCCGTCCTCGTGCACGCGGGCGCGGCGCGTGCGGCCGTCCTGCAAAGCAACGGTCAGCGCGATGCGCCCGGTGGCGCGGTTGGCGGCAAAGACCTGCTCCCGGTCCTTCGCGGCGGCTGCAATAAGCACTCGACCCCCTACCCGGCATGCCCGGCCTTGTGCCGGGCATCCACGTCTTCAGACGTGGATATTCC
>CAZUDR010000402.1:0-3521 GCA_964618715.1 uncultured Undibacter sp.
GGCGATATCCGCAATATTGACGATGAAGCCGGGGATCTGCTCTTGCCAGAGCGTCCCTTGCGAAAAGTCTTTCAGCGAAAGCAAGCCTCGATATCCGCCGCCGGGTCCACTGTTAAATTGTCCCGAACCGACGAAGAAGCGACGCGCATCCGCATTGAGCCCGCCGACGGCCAAGATTTGAAAGTCGTGGGTGGTATAGGCGTCACGCCGCGACCACGCGCCGACCCGGTTGCGCTCGAAGATTTGAACATAGCCGCCTTGCTGTTCTCCCCACCCGCCGCGGCCAGTGCTTCCCGCCACGACGGCGGCTTCACCCTGTCCGCGCGTCGAGCGCGCCGCATCGATAGACCATGCGGTCGCATGGGCGCGGACCGGGATCATCGTCAACTCTTGCGCACCCTCCGGGCTTGCCCCGGTGGCGGAAAAGGTCACGAAGAAACTGCGGGAATTATTGTCGTAATTTTCGCCCCGGTTGGTATGGCCGGCCGCGAGAACGGACCCGTCGATGCGGGGCGAGAGGTAAACGTCAAGAACGCCATCTTCTGTCGAGAAGGTTTTGAGCCAGTCGACCTCGACGGGCTGCGCGTCGGCAACGGGAATGCCGGCACAAAAAAGACCGGCAACGAACGAGGCCGCATTGAAGCGTTGCATTATGGACCGGCCTTTGACCATGTGACGCTCGCTGCCTTCATTGACTGTCTGCTATCGCTGCACGGGTGTGATCTCGATTTTCTGGAGGGTCCATCCTCTTTCGCGCGCCCAAAGGATGACGACCGCTCTTTCATGGGTGCGGGGAACGACAAGATTGACCGGCTGGAAGCCGCCATCGAGGGCCACCTCTCCGTCGGCGAATCCGTGTGGCCCCTGCGATGTTTTTGTGATGAGACGTGTGCGTCCGCCTGAGCCTCTGACCGTCGCGACGACCAGATAGTGCGTCACATTCTTTTCGAAGGCCGGCTCGATATAGAGAAAATAATGGGCGCCCCGCCCAAAATTGATGGTGTTCTGCCACGTCATCACGCTGATGTCCCCGTTGATTTGCGTGCTGTAGCGGTTCGCACGGTGGAGGTCGCCTCTAGCGGGATAGAGCGTGACCGGCTTTGACAAGCCGATGCTGCGCGGATCCACACGCAATTGCTTTGCAACGAAGGCTCTCTTGAGATTGGTATCGGTCAGCCGGCCAGTAACGTCGAGATGACGGGACGGATTTTCGACGGTCGGACTGATTTCGATCGACGGCTGGACATCGCCTTGCGCCCACACCGCGGACAGAGCCGTCGAAGATACATAGAAGAGGAAGGCCATTGCGAAGCGGGCCATGGTTGCACTCCTTTACCTCGGCTCTTCCACGGTCCACATGGAGAGGTTCAGCATGGACGCCTCCCATTTCTGCACCAGCCGATATCGGTTTGCCTGATGTCGAACTCCGACCGGGAGTCGTTCCAATTGGGCAGCGACAGGCACCACGCCTGGTGGATCTCGTAATTGCTGTGCCACCGCCGGTTCCAGCAGTTGCAGCCGAGCCCTTTGAGTTGGTCGTATTGCTCCACCGCGGCGCGTGCATAGGCCGCGCAACCTTCCGCATTCGTATGGGTTTGAGGCGACGGTGCCTCGGCCGAGGGAGGATCGACGCATCGCGGCGTCTCCTGGCGGTCGCACATCATCTTGGTGCAGGCTCCTGCCTGGCCGTTGCTGCAAACGCATGTGTTGCAGCCGTCAAACCAAGTCCGGCAATTGACGGGGCAGGCGTCCGCGGCCGCGGGGGCGCCCGCAAGCAGCGTGGTGGACGTCACAAGGAAGAGAAACCCGATTGCGGCAGGACAGCGCATAGTCCGGTGCCTTAAGGTGACGGTCCCTCGTAGGCCCAGGACGGAGGCGGTTCCGACCCGTAGTCCGAGGGTGGCGGCTCTTCGTCGGACCACGACGGTGGCGGCTCCGATCCGTACTCCGGGGGTGGCGGTTCATCCTCGGACCACGACGGTGGCGGTCCACCTTCAGGCACCGAGGGCGGCGGTGCTGCGCCATACTCGGACGGTGGCGGTCCTCCGCCATATTCCGGGGGTGACGGCTCATCGTCCGACCAGGACGGTGGCAGTCCCTCTTCAGGCTCCGAGGACGGCGGTGCGGTTCCATAGTCCGGCGGCGGTCCCGTTCCGGGCCCCGCAGGCGTTGCCGCTCCTGCGCGGCCGATAACGTCCCGGCGCACGTTGATCTCATGTTGCGCAGCCGCCTTGCTCACGAAGCGGCACCAGGCTTTGTGCAGGTCGAACACGCCGTGCCAGCGCGGGCCGGAGACGGAAAGCTCGAGCTCTTGGGAACGGTTGAATTGATCCACGGAGGTTCCAGCATAGGTCTTGCAGAACTTTTCCCCCGCGGCGTTTGCATCGACATCGCCGAGCACCGTGAGTGCGGCGGCCGAAGCTGCGATCTTGAGCACTTTAAGCATGGCCCACCGGCGTCAGTAAAAGACCGTCAGGGTCGCCGCATGAATTTTTGTGGTTCCCGTACCCCGGCGCGGCGAGCAACAGTCTGCCGCGCGCAGTTCAATCTTCGCGGTCGTCTTGCCTTTGACGGCCTGGAAAAACGTGTATCCGACCGTCCGAGGCACATCGTAAAAATTGTCGCGTGCCGGATAGCCCGGCGGTTTCGGGTTCAGCGCCGGGGCCGTTCGCATCACCCATTTGGGTAGATTGTGCACGGGCTCGGAAATTTCAGGAATTCTAACTTCTGTTCCCGGAAAGGCGTTGGCATGGCCGGCCATAGGAGTGCCGTTGAGCCGAACTTGAAAAACGGCATGGTTGTCCGCCGGCTGTATATAGGCGCTCACGTGGACAATAACGCAGGTCACGGGTTTGTCCGTCGTGACTTTAGTCGCGAGGATGGTCGTCAGGTCTCTGTCGCCCGAATAGTTCTTATTCGGCCGCACAAGCCCGCCCGTACTCACGGCCGAGACGTTGGATATCGCCCCGGCGCAGCTTGCCCCAAGACTTGGACCGCTTGCCGAGGCAAGGATCAAAAAAGCGATCGAGGCAGTAGCAAGAACTTTGGGGACCATAGGGCTGGTTCCTCACAAAAGGCACCATGCGGTCTCACAAATTGATAGTATAATAGACGCCCTTGAACGGCAATCAATCTATGGATTTCTATAGGTATCGGTCAGCGGCGGAGTGCGCGCGTACTACGCAATCAGGTGTGTGTCCAAAAACCCATCCGTATTGAGTAGCTGAATAAATCCCTGCTCTGCGGGAAACAATTCGCTGTTAGCTTTTAGAAAATTCCCTGTTCGGGTCCGTAGGGAATTGTAGCGTAACCCACTGACTTATAGTCGGAAAACCCAGCTGTCTTCCCGCCTTTGTGGCAGATTTGCGAAATTTCCCTGTATTTTCCCGCAGATCAGGGAAATTGAGTGCCGAGACAGGTTCGCCGCAGCCTCCCAGCACAGCCAGCACAAGTCATTAACATAGCAAAAAAAAGAGCGTTTCGCGGAGCCTCCCTTTTTAGGGCCAATTCCGGCGCATTTG
>CAZUDR010000403.1:0-2499 GCA_964618715.1 uncultured Undibacter sp.
GCTGCTGCGGTCGGTGCTTGGGGCGTGGAAGGGAGGCGCGGCGGGCTCCAGCCTGCCCTTCCTCCCCTTCCCGAATGGGGCCAAGGTCTACTCCGAGGGCCAACTGCGGACGCCGTTCAAGGCGCGCCGCGGCGGCGACCCGCAGGCCGAGACCCACACCCACGTGGATGGCATCGCGGGCGACTTTTCCCTGGCGCCTGGCACCAAGTCGGGCATCGAGATGACCGCCGTGTGCAATGCGACCGGCCTTGTGCCGCAGACGGACGGCTTGGGATTCCCGTCCGCCACCCGATTCGAGCTGGCCGACATCTGCAAGCCGAAAAGCGACGGCGGCACGCTGGAGAAGGCCGGCGTCACCGAGGTGACCTCGTCGGTCTATCGCGACGGCCGTGACGTGCCGCATCACCTCGCGCTGGGAACCTATGTGGTGTTCGAGGGCGAGACCGACTACGCGCGCCGGTGCTTCGCCGAATATGCCATGCTGCCGGACAGGAGCGGAAAATACGCCGCGCTTTACCGGCCGATTCACATGATCGGGCTCGAGCTCGGCATCTCGGTGGCGAGCGCCGCGTTGCGCGGCGAGCCGACCGGCGCGCCCACCGGCTTCCGCTCCGACGTGGTGGCAACCGCCAAGAAGCCGCTGAAAGCCGGCGAGATGCTCGACGGCGAGGGCGGTTTCTGTGTCTGGGGCAGGCAGACTCCGGCCGAGGTGTCGCTGGAGCACGGCCTGCTGCCACTGGGGCTCGCGCACAATGTCAGGCTCAGGCGCCACATCGGCGAAGGCGAGGCGGTGAAATGGGCGGACGTCGACACCAACCCCGATGACATCGCGGTGAAGGTCCGTCGCGAAATGGAAGCCGCCTTCGGCCGCCGCAATGCCGGTGCCGAGCCGGTGGCGTAGGCTGGATCCGGTCTTGGAGCCGCCTATTCGAGCTCGATCGTTCCTTCGATGGTGTAGCTGAGACCGGCCTTGTCGATGGTGAGCACCATCTTCGCGCCGACCGCTTCATTGCCCTTCAGCCGGCCGTCGGCGACCGCCGCGCGCACGGCCTTCTCGATCTCGCGCTGCGACGTCACGCCCACGGTCTTGAGGAATTTCCGCATCGAGGTGTTGAGGACGTCTTCGTTCATCGCGGGGGCTCCTTGAAATGCGTGTGTTCGGGGCGATCTTACGGGGGCGCCTGCGGCGGTGAAAGCGCGTTTGGTCGCTCCGGCCGGCGTCTGCCGGCGATGAATCCGGCCTTGGTTGACCCATGACGGCGCGCCGCTATGATCCGCGCCGCTGACGGATGGTCGCCAGTGGCGGGTAGCGATTTTCGGCCACGATCATGCGCAGGATGTGCCCCTGTGGCGGAATTGGTAGACGCGCCTGACTCAAAATCAGGTGGTGGAAACATCGTGCTGGTTCGAGTCCGGCCAGGGGCACCAACTTCCCTCAGACTGATCGACGGGGGCGTCCGGAGCGCGCAATGAACGATACCTCGGTCCTCACCAGGGATCCGCCGCTGACCACCGCGGCGATCGTTTTTCTGGTCGGGCTCGCCACCATCGGCGGATTTTTTTTCTTCCAGTACGGCATGGGCCTGCCGCCGTGCCCGCTGTGCCTGGAGCAGCGCACCGCGTACTACGTGTCGGTGCCGCTGGCCGCGCTGCTCTGGCTCGGTGCTGGCCACGGCGCGTCGCGCAAGGTGCTGATCCTCGGGTTTCTGGCGATTGCGGTTGCCATGTTGTGGAACACCGGGCTCGCTGCCTATCACGCCGGCATCGAATGGAAGTTCTGGCCGGGCCCGCAGGATTGCAGCGGGCCGATCAACCGGCTCGGCTCCACGCAGGACCTGATGAAGCAACTGCAGGACATCAGCATCGTGCGCTGCGACGAGGCCGCGTGGCGCTTTCTCGGCCTGTCGCTTGCCGGCTGGAACGTGCTGGTCTCGCTCGGGCTCGCCTGCGTCGCGCTCTGGGGTGCCCGTGCTGCCTATGCCCGTCCCGTCGACGACGGACCGCGGTAATCACCCATCATTCGTTGTTTCTTGAAAAGACCGGGTCACACAGACCCGGCCGGAAATGACAACGACCACGAACGAGTCAGGTGCGCGTACATCCGGCGTCACCCGCTATTCGTGGCCGTCCAGCGCAGTCAGGATCATTCCTGTCTGCGACAAGGCGATGACAGAGCCATCCGGCTCGACATCACCGCCTGAACGCATATGGGTACACCCCCGTTCCACCGCAAGGCGCCGGATCTGAACGCAACGGAGAGGAGCGAGACGTCCTACGGTTCCAGCTCGGTGTCCCAGTAGAGATAGTCGAGCCAGCTTTCGTGCAGGTAGTTGGGCGGGAACAGGCGGCCGTTCCTGTGCAGGTGATGCACGGTCGGCTGGAACGGCATCTGCGACGGCCACATCCGCGCCTCCGCCGGAGTCATGTTTCCCTTGCGCAGATTGCAGGGCGAGCAGGCGGCGACCACGTTGTTCCAGGTCGTCATCCCGCCGCGCGAGC
>CAZUDR010000403.1:2509-3520 GCA_964618715.1 uncultured Undibacter sp.
CAGATGATCGAAGGTGAGCTCCTCGCGGTCGCCGCAATACTGGCAGGTGAAGCGGTCGCGCAGGAAGACGTTGAAGCGGGTGAAGGCCGGATGCGTCGACGGCTTCACATAGGTCTTCAGAGACACCACGCTCGGCAGCTTCATCTCGAAGCTGGGGCTGTGCACGGCGCGCTCGTAATTGGCGACGATGTTGACCCGTTCGAGGAAGACCGCCTTGATCGTATCCTGCCAGGACCAGAGCGAAAGTGGGTAATAGCTCAGCGGGCGGAAATCCGCATTGAGCACCAGGGCTGGGAAACCGCTGGGCGATACGTGGACGTTCAAAGCGACGTTCCTCCACCTCCGTGAGGCTGCCGCCACGCAGCTACGGCCCTAGTATTAGGACACGGTGACAGGATTGTGAAGCGGTTGCGGGGGCTTACCCGCAACCACCTAGGGGGAATTCGCCAGCTGGCGGGCAAGGAACTCGCCGCCCTGCCGCAAACCCTCCTGGTCGATGGAATGGCCGACACCGGGCGAGATGTGCCATTCGGTCGGCACGTCGAGGGCGGCCAGGCTTTGCGCGGCGTGGAACAGGGCCTCGACCGGAATGAGCGGGTCCTGGTCCCCGTGCACGAGCAGCACCGGCGGATGGTTGCGGATCTCGGCGGCAAACTTGTCCGGGTCGATCTGCTCGGGCAATGCCAGCAGGCCGGAATAACCGACGATGGCCGCCGGCGCGACCGGACGGCGCAGGCCGACATGCAGGGACATCATCGTTCCCTGCGAGAAACCGACCAGCGCCAGCGCCGACGGCGGCAATGAATGCCGCGCCAGCTCGGCATCGAGAAACGCATTGAGCGTCGGCGCGGCACTGTTGACGCCGGTCCAGCGCTCGCCGGGATCGCGGAAGGTGAGCGGAAACCATTCGCGTCCGGTCGGCGCCTGTCCGCAGGGACGCGGCGCGTGCGGCGAGACGAAGGCGGCATTCGGCAGCTGCGCCTGCCAGAGCCGGCCGATGTCGATGAGGTC
>CAZUDR010000404.1:0-919 GCA_964618715.1 uncultured Undibacter sp.
GTTGGAATACCGCCGATCTGCCATTCAATTCACGAATAACGGCGCACGTCGGCAGCAGACTGTGATGGAGCGCGTGCTCGATGATGTCTCTTTCCGAGCGTCCGATCTCAATGGCCAGACATTCACGGTCGACGCGGACTATGTGCGGGAGAACATCGGCGACCTGGCGAAGAACGCGGACCTGAGCCGGTATATCCTGTAGCCGGCCGCCTACTCCGCCTTCACTTTCATGCAGTCCATGAGGAACGCGGCGCGTTCGTCCATTTTGACGTTCTGTTGCGCAGCCATCTTCTGGCATTCCTCCAGCCGCTGTTTCTCCCCCGGCGGCATCATTTTTTCCGGCGCCGTCGCCTTCATGGCCGGCTGCGCGGCGGCCGTCCCCGCGAGCAGCACACCCAGGATCATGCCGGGAAAAATATCGCGAAGGCGCTGCACGAATGCAACGCTTCGGTGTCGGCGCTGATCGTTACTCATTGGTGCATGATCGCGCGGCGCAACACGGCCAGGCAATGCGTGCGCGATCACTTCTGCTTGTTTCCGGGCGGGTCGTCGTCCGGCCCCGGCTCGGTGACGGCGACCGGGTCGGAGGCCGGGAATGTCTCCTCGAGCCCCTCCTCCAGTTCGCGCTCGAGCTCTTCCTTGTCCGGCTTGTGGCCCTTCGCGCCTGGCTTTCTGTCTGGTTTGGGCTTGCTGCTCATCGCCCTGCCTCCTTGCACAAGTATCAGCCGCGTGTTCTGCGCACCCGGACATAAAGTGCGCCCTCGCCCCCATGCGCAACATGGGCGTCCTCAAATCCGACGACGAACGGCCGGAACTCGTTGAGGCCCAGCCATTGCGGCACCTGGCGGCGCAGCACGCCGCGTTCGCCGTCGCTTTCGCCACGCCGACTGAATATCCCGGGGAGATGCTAGCGGAGCTC
>CAZUDR010000404.1:929-3515 GCA_964618715.1 uncultured Undibacter sp.
GGCCCTTGCCCGTAATCACCAGCACCAGCCGGGCCCCGCGCTTGCTGGCCGAGCGCAGGAAACGCAGCAGCTCGGAATGCGCCTCGCTTTGTGTCAGGCCATGCAGGTCGAGCCGCGCATCGATCGCCTCGCGACCGCGGGCAACCCGCGCCCGCATGCGGCGGCCGAGCGGAGCGAGCGGTGGCGATGCCGGCTCGCGCTGCGGAAGCTGCGGCACCGGCGGTTTCTTCATGCGCGCAGGCGCCAGCGTCGGCGTGGTGATTGCCTGGTCCGGCTCGTCGCTGCCGCCGGGGCCCGGGGATTCGCTCCGCAGCGGCGTGATCGAGTGCGTAAACGTATTCCAGAGAACACGCTCGTCCCGGGTGAGAACGCGGCGCCGCCTGCCGCTACCCGCGCCCATATCTAGTCTTTGGCAGGTCGTCCGGGTGCGGGCCTCGGCAACGGAGGCGGCTTGCTTTTTGCCGCCAGTGTCGGCGCCGCCTCGGCGATCAATGTCTTCGGCTTCGACCTGGGCAACGGCGTCGCAAGCGTGTCGCGCACCGACACGTCTTTCGGGACAAGCATCACGAACTGGCCGAACTGCTTGATACGCCCCGCGACAGCGCCGAGCCCTTCGCCGTGGCCGAAATAAATGTCGGCGCGCGCCGCCCCGCGGATGGCACCGCCGGTGTCCTGCGCGACCATGAGCCGCCGGAACGCATCGTCCGGCTCGTGACCCGTGATCGGAAGTTTTGCATCGATCCAGATGGGCGTGCCGTACACGTGGTGCGAGGAGTCAACCGCCAGCGAACGACCAGCGGTGAGCGGAACGCCCTGTGCACCGTCCGGCTCCTCGTCCGAATCGAGCTTGGTTTCCTTGAAGAATATGTACGAGCGGTTCTTCAGCCGCAGTGTCTTGCCCTCGTCCGGATTGGCAATCATGTACTCCCGGATTTTCTCCATCGTCATTTCTTCGGGCGTATAGATGCCGCGTTCGATGAGGATGCGGCCGACGGGCGTATACGGCTTGCGGTTGCTGGCATCGTAGTTGAGGCGCAGCAGTTCGCCGGTATCGAGGTGAACACGAAGGGAGCCCTGTATCTCCGCAAAAAACGCGTCGATCGGGTCCTTGATCCAGCAAATCTCCAGATCCTTGCCTTCAAGCGCACCGTCAACGATCTTGGCGCGATCCAGACGCGCGAGCTTTCCGCGCGGAGTCCGGTAGAGCGGAACGGTGAATTCCTCGGTCTTCTTGCGCGAGCCGCGAACCTGCACCTCCCAGTAGCCGGTATAGAAACCGTCGGTGCCGGTATAGTAGCCGATGGTCTGGTTGGTGGTGACGCGAACCGGTTTGAAATTCTCCTCGAAGAACTTGCGCGCCGCCTCGCGGTCGAGAGGAGCAGCCGGGATCGCGTTCATGCATGCGTTATAGAGCCCGCCGTAGATCGCGCTCTTGCGGCGCATGCGTTTGGTGCCGTGCCTGATGGCATCGCAGCTGTTCAGGAATGCCTCGAAGGCGACTGCATGATCGTCCTGGGCCCAACCGGACAGCGCGTCGTAGGTCAGAGTCTGCGTATCCGCATTGCGCAGCTTGAGGGCGGCGGCATGCGCGGCCGTGCCCATGGCGGCAGCAAGACCAAGTGTGTATGCGAGTCCGAGAGCCAATCGCGCGCGCGATCCCGGCATGCGTTTATTGTCCGGCTTCCGTTGCGACAAGTTTCCAGTTCGGATCACGCGACGAAGTTTCACGCGCAAAAGTCCATACATCGGTGACCTCGGCGACTTTTTCCGGATTGCCGTCGACAACCTTGCCCTGACGATCGCGTGTTGCCGTGACCAGCTGCGACAGAAATCGAACGGTGACCTGGGAAGTTTTTCCACGCAGCTCGGCACCGGTGATCTCGGCTTCATCGATGGATACGAAATGGCTGTCGACCGTCTCGCCACGCTTCTCGCGCTCGGCTATGGCCGCCTCGAATCCCTCGAACACATCGCGCGAGAGCAGATTTCGCAGCGTCCGGCGGTCGCCCTCGGCATAGGCGGTGACGATCATCTCGTAGGCCGAACGGGCGCCGGTGAGGAAGGCTTTCGGATCGAAACCCGGGTCGACCCCGGCAATGGCATCGAGTCCGGCCGCGGTCGGCGAGCCCGCCTCCGCCACACCCTTCCAGCGTTCGCCGGGCGGCACGGCAGGCTCGGCAGACTTGGACTGCGCGGCCGCTTCGGCATTGCGGTTGGGCAGAGAGACCACCTTGTCCGAGGCCGGGCGTGCCGGCTCGCGCGAATAGGGATCATACGGGGGACGTTCGCGCCCGGTGCGCTGACCAAGCACGCTGCGCAGCCGCAAAAAGATGAAAACGGCCAGCGCCAGGAAGATGATGGTATAAATATCGAACACTTCGTCCATGCTCTCGGCAGCCGTGGCGGCAGGTCAATCGTTGGCCCGTTGCAGGGCAGATGGCATGGCGGGCACTCGCACCATGATTATCTATGCAGGCGAAGGCACCGTGCCATAGGCCGCGCGCCGGAATCGGCGCATTCAGGGCTCTCGCGCGAACATTAGACGATCGGACCGCTGCCGCCAATAACGGTCCCCGACCAAAGAGA
>CAZUDR010000405.1:0-790 GCA_964618715.1 uncultured Undibacter sp.
AGTTGACGTTCCAGGTGGCGATGCGCATGGGGGGCGGCAGGGTCTCAAAAGAGGCGGGAGAAGGCCCAACTATGTACCAGCCGGCGCAGGGATATGCACTCCGGCGCGTTTATATGCTAGGAAAGCCGCCAACGCGGCCCCAATAATGCGATTCCGCGGAGGAGAGGAGCCCGGGCAGGATCCGACGGCGCCCTGGGCCGAAGCTGTCGATGAGCAAGGGAAAGCTTTTTTTTGGGGTGGCGGTGCTCGCCCTGATTGGTGCTGCCGTGCTCGTCCTCCAACCATGGACGGCCGACAACACCAGCGGTGCCGCGCGCGCCCAGCGCGGAGCGCCCGGCGAGCGCCCGGTCCCGGTCGACATGGCCAGGGCGGAGCGCCGGTCGGTGCCGGTGCGTATCGATTCTCTCGGGACCGTGACGCCGATCGCCAGCGTTGCCATCAAGGCGCGGCTGGAAACGACCATTGTTGGCGTGCATTTCGAGGATGGTACCCGCGTCAATGAGGGCGATCTCCTGTTCACGCTCGATTGCCGCCAGATCGAAGCGGACATGCGGCGCTTCCAGGCGGTTATTGACGGTGCCGAGGCAGCGCTGAACCAGGCGCAACGCGATGTCGATCGCTATGCCGAACTCGCGGCGAGGAATGCGACACCGATCGTGACGCTGAACAATGCCAGGACCTCGGTCAACGTTTCGCGCGCGACGGCGGAGTCGAACCGCGCGCAGCTGGATAACCTGAAGGTCCAGCGCGGTTTCTGCACTATCCGCGCGCCGATTTCCGGGCGCATCAG
>CAZUDR010000405.1:800-3510 GCA_964618715.1 uncultured Undibacter sp.
TCGCCACCATCATCCAGCTCACCCCGATTTATGTCAGCTTCACGGTGCCGCAGAAGCAGCTGCCGGCCCTGCGCCAGGCGCTGGATGCGTCGAGCTCCACCATCGAGGCCGTCATTCCCGGTGACGACCGGCGGGCGACGGGCAAGGTCACAATGATCGAGAATACCGTCGATTCCTCGACCGGCATGGCGACCGTGCGCGCCACCATGCCGAACGAGGACAAGCTGCTCTGGCCCGGTACGCTGGTCACCGCCGAGATGACGTTGCGTACTGAAGAGGCGGTGGTGGTGCCGACGGCCGCCGTGCAGGTGAGCCAGACGGGAAATTTCGTCTTTATCGTCGACAAGGGTGCAGCAAAGGTCCGGCCCGTGGAGGTCGCGCGCCAGTTCGGCGACCTGTCAGTGATCTCTTCCGGACTTGAGGACGGCGAAACCGTTGTCACCGACGGCCAGTTGCGGCTGTCGAACGGCACGCGGGTGATGCGGCATGGCGCCAAGGCCGCCGGGCCGCCCAGACGCAGTGCCGGATCCTGATCCATGAACATTTCGGAAATCTGCATTCGCCGCCCGGTGCTGACGACGCTGATGACAGCGTCGCTCATCGTGTTCGGCGCCTTCGCCTACCGGCTGTTGCCGGTGGCGGCGCTGCCGGCCGTGGACTTCCCCACCATCCAGATTACCGCCAGCCTGCCGGGGGCGAGTCCGGAAACCATGGCAGCGTCGGTTGCCTCGCCGATCGAGCGCCAGCTTTCCACCATTTCCGGCATCTCGACGATGAGCTCGACGTCGACGCTCGGCTCGACGCAGATCACGGTCCAGTTCGACCTCGGCCGCGATATCGACGGCGCCTCGCTGGACGTCCAGACGGCGCTTGCCACCGCACAGCGCCGGCTGCCCGCCGAAATGACCACGCCGCCGTTCTTCCGCAAGGTCAATCCGGGCGATTTCGCGGTGCTCTATCTGAGCATGCGATCGGACACCCTGCCGCTGTCGAAGATCAACGACTACGCCGAGACGGTCGTGGCGCCGACTATCTCGCAGCTTTCGGGCGTTGCCCAGGTGCTGGTCTACGGCGCGCAGAAATTTGCCGTGCGCGTGCAGGTCGATCCGGTCGCGGCGGCTGCCCGCAACATTTCGCTCGACGATATCCGCAGCGTGGTGGCCAGAGCCAATTCCAGCACGCCGGTTGGTGCTCTGGAGGGCAAGGACCGGACCGTTTCGCTGCTGGCGACCGGCGCCATGGAGCGCGCCGCCGACTATCGCGACGTCGTCGTGGCCTATCGCAATGGCGCGCCGATCAAGCTCGATCAGGTCGCCCGCGTCATCGACAGCGTCGAGAACGACGACCGGGCCAGTTTCTTCAACGACTCGCGCGCAATTGTGCTGGGAATCTATCGCCAGCCGGACGCCAACACGGTCAACGTAGTCGATCGCGTGCGTGCGCAGCTGCCGCATCTGCGCGCCCAGGTGCCGCCGTCGATCGATATGTCGCCCCTGTTCGACCGGTCGGTCTCGATCCGCGATGCGGTCTGGCACGTGCAGGAGACGCTGGCGATTGCCGTCTGCCTCGTCATCATGGTGATCTTCCTGTTCCTGCGCAAGGTTTCGGCCACCATCATCCCGTCGCTGGCGGTGCCGGTTTCGCTCATCGGCACTTTCGCAGCCATGTATGCCTTCGGCTTCTCCATCAACAACATGACGCTGCTGGCATTGACGCTGTCCGTCGGCTTTGTGGTCGACGATGCCATCGTCATGCTGGAGAATATCGTGCGTCACATCGAGGGCGGCATGCGCCCCTTCGAGGCGGCGCTGAAAGGGTCGCGCGAAATCGGCTTCACTATCGTGTCGATCACCGTGTCGCTGGTCGCCGTGTTCATTCCGGTGTTGCTGATGGGCGGCATGGTGGGCCGCGTCTTCCGCGAGTTCGCCGTGGCGATCTCCGTTGCGATCATCATTTCCGGCTTCGTGTCACTGACGCTGACGCCAATGCTGTGCGCGCGCGTGCTCAAGTCGGAAACGGTGAACAAGAAAGAGAACGCGGTGATGCGCGGCATCGAGGCCGGCTTCCGCGGCATGCTGCGCGCCTATGAGTGGTCGCTCGACCGGGTGCTCCGCTTCAGGGCGGTGATGCTGATGGTGACGATCCTCACCATCGCCGGCACCGTCTGGCTCTACATCGTCGTACCGAAGGGCTTTTTCCCGGCCGAGGATACCGGCTTTCTGTTCGGCATTACCGAGGCCAAGACCGACATCGGCTTCGAGACCATGGTCGAGCACCAGCGCAAGCTTGCCGAGATCGTGCGCGCCGACCCGGCTGTTGAGTACGTGAACTCGACGGTCGGCGGCTTTGGCTCGCGTGGGACCGGCAATTCAGGCCGCATGCTGGTGGCGCTGAAGGACCGCGACCAGCGCGGTTCGCTGCGCGAGGTCATGACGCGGTTGCGGCGCACCGGCAATGTGCTGCCCGGCATCCGGATATTCTTCCAGCCGATCCAGAATATCCGGCTGGGCGGCCGTCTCAGCAAGAGCCAGTACGAATACACGCTGCAATCCAACGATACGGACGCGCTCTACCGGGCGGCGCCGGAATTGCGCGACAAGATCGCCAGGCTGCCCGGATTGCTCGACGTCACCACCGACCTCTACATCAAGAACCCGCAGGTCACCGTCGAGGTCGACCGCGAAAAAGCGGCCGTCTACGGTGTCTCGAT
>CAZUDR010000406.1:0-3506 GCA_964618715.1 uncultured Undibacter sp.
CTTTTTGCGCGTGATCGAGCGGGGACCGGAGTCGGACATGATCATGCGCACCGTTATTATTGCCCGGACCGCTTGAATGACCATCCGCTTGCATCGCGGTGACCTCCCGGATCTGAGCGCCTACAAGGGCGCGGTGGCGATCGACACCGAAACGATGGGGCTCGATCCCCATCGCGACCGGCTCTGCGTGGTGCAGCTCTCGCCCGGCGACGGCTCGGCCGACGTGGTGCAGATCGCTCCCGGCCAGGCCAAGGCGCCGAATATCGAGCGGCTGCTCGCCGATCCGTCCAAGGTCAAGATCTTCCATTTCGCCCGCTTCGATCTCGGCATGCTGGCGAGACATTTCGGGGTCATGGCCGAGCCGGTCTATTGCACCAAGATCGCGTCGCGGCTCGCGCGCACCTATACCGACAAGCACGGCCTCAAGGACATCGTTCGCGAGTTGCTCGGCATGGATCTGTCCAAGCAACAGCAATTGTCCGACTGGGGTGCGGATGAGTTGAGCGATGCGCAGGTGGCCTATGCCGCAACCGACGTGCTGCATCTGCATGCGCTGAAGGACAAGCTCGACGCAATTCTGGCGCGGGAGGGGCGCAGTGAGCTGGCCGCGGCCTGCTTCCGCTTTCTGCCGGACCGGGTGCGGCTCGACATGGCCGGCTGGGCCGAGCAGGACATCTTTTCGCACTCTGCCTAAGGCATTGTATTCCTGTTGTTTTTAGTTAAGTTGGCAGCGGGCGGCGGGACGGGTCTGCCGCGGGCGGGCCATATTCGACCCGCATCTTTGCGTCTGTGGGGCGTAGCCACATTTCCGAAACCGGAACACGGAGCTTGATCCCGGCCGCGGCATGAATCGGGTGATCACAGCCAGAACCGATGCGCAGACCGCGCGCGCCTACTGGACCATGAGCCGGGGCGACGGCGAGCGCGCGTTCCGCGCAGCGCGCCGGCACAGTCGCGTTGTACGCGTGTTGCGCATTGCCATTCCCGCCTTTGTGGGCGTGGTCGTGCTTGTCGTCGTCCTGGCGACTTATTTCAATCCGCTGCGCATGCTGACAAAGCTGCCCGTCAATGTCGGCGACCTCGTCATCTCCGGCAGCAAGATCACCATGGAACAGCCGCGCCTGTCCGGCTTCACGCGCGACGCGCGCGCCTACGAACTCACGGCCGACGCTGCGGCGCAGGACCTGACCAAGCCCGACATCATCGAACTGCACAACATCCATGCCAAGATGCAGATGCAGGACAAGACCATGGTGGAGATGTCGGCGGTGAAGGGGATCTACGACAACAAGGGTGAAATGCTGAAGCTGGAGCAGGACATCATTCTCAGTTCGAGCAGCGGTTATGAGGGTCGGCTGAGCGAGGCGACTGTCGACATTCGCAAGGGAAACGTGGTCTCGGAGCATCCCGTCGCACTCAAGATGCTGCAGGGCAACCTCGACGCAAACCGGTTGGAGATCATCGATTCCGGCGATCGTATCCTGTTCGAGAATGGCGTGCGCATGATGCTCATGCTGACGGAGGGCGCCGCCAACCAGTCGGGCGAAACGCGCGCTGGTCCGCCAGGCGCAGCCAACGCGGCGGCCGCCACACCGGCCAAAGGAGCGCACCGGCCGTGACCATCACATCTGCAGCAAGACTGCTGGTCGTCATGGCGCTGGTTGCCATGCCGGGCGCCGTGCTCGGTGCACCTCAGCAGTCGAAGGGGCCGCCCAATGCGTTGCAGGGCTTTTCACAGAACCGCGACGAGCCGGTCCATATCGAGGCGGCAACGCTGGAAGTGCGCGACAAGGAGCAGGTCGCGACCTTCACCGGCGATGTAAAGGTCCGGCAGGGCGACACCGGAATGCGCTGCAAGTCATTGGTCGTGTTCTACGAGCGCGGCGGCGACAAGGCCGATAACCAGCGCACATTGACGGCGAAGACGCCCGGTCCCGGCGGCCAGCAGAAGATCCGGCGACTGGAAGCGCGTGGCGGTGTGGTGGTGACGCAGAAGGACCAGACCGCCACCGGCAATCTCGGCGTCTTCGATATGAAGACCAACACCGTGACCCTCGTCGGCAATGTTGTCATGACGCAGGGCAAGAACGTGCTGCGGGGCGACCGGCTTGTGGTCAATCTCGACAGCGGCGTGTCGCGCGTCGAGTCCGGCAAAAACGGGACCGGCCGGGTGCAAGGGCTGTTTCAACCGGGCGGACAGGCACCGTCCTTTAATCCGGCTGACGGAGCGCGGTCCAATACGGGCCTGATCCCGTTGCGGCCCCGTTGAGCCAGGCCGGCACGGCGCCGCTCCAGGGAATCAGCTAATGTCTCGCATGCGGCCGGATCGCATCACGCGCCGCGAGGGAGTCCGGTGAACATCCTTTCACTGTTTCAGCGTCTGCAGCTGCCACAGCACAGACCGAAGGTGCCGGCGAAATCGCGTCAGCAGCCGCGGCAGCCGCAGATGAACGGGCCCGTCGTCGCCCGGCAGGCCGCTGTCCCCGCCCGGCAGGCGGTCGCCCGACCGCGGCGTGACGCCGAAGGTCGCCCGACGGCGCGGCACGCCTATCTCGCGGCGCACGGTGTGGAGAAAAGCTTTGCCGGCCGCAAGGTGGTGAAGGGCGTCACGCTCTACGTCCGCCGCGGCGAGGCCGTCGGCCTGCTTGGGCCCAATGGCGCGGGTAAAACAACCGTTTTCTACATGATTACCGGCCTGATCCACGCCGACCGGGGCCGCATCGAACTGGACGGCTATGACGTCACCTTGTTGCCCATGTACCAGCGTGCCCGCCTCGGTGTCGGATATCTGCCGCAGGAGGCCTCGATCTTTCGCGGGCTCAACGTGGAGGACAACATCCGCGCGGTACTGGAGGTCGTGGAGCCCGACCGCCGCCGGCGCGAGGCCGATCTCAACGCGCTGCTCGAGGAATTCAACATCGCGCGGCTGCGCAAGACGGCGACCATCGCGCTTTCCGGTGGCGAGCGGCGGCGGGTGGAGATTGCGCGCGCCCTGGCGACGCGGCCGAGCTACATGCTGCTCGACGAGCCGTTTGCCGGTATCGATCCGATCGCCGTCGGGGACATCCAGGCGCTGGTGCGCCACCTTACCAACCGCGGCATCGGGGTCCTGATTACAGACCACAACGTGCGCGAGACGCTTGGCCTCACCGACCGGGCCTACATCATCTATTCCGGCGAGGTGCTGATGGAGGGGCGGGCCAACGATATCGTCAACAATCCGGACGTGCGGCGACTGTATCTCGGCGAAGAATTCAGGCTCTGACGGCAGCACCCCGGAATTCTGCACAAGATTTGTGCATTGCGGCAGTGCGGAATCGCATACCGCCGCGCCCCGGAACCTGATATAAAAACAACAAGCAAGAATCGGACCAGTTTCCGCCGGGAATCCTGATGGCTTTGTCGCAAAGACTGGAGTTTCGCCAGACGCAAGCGCTGGTGATGACGCCGCAGCTGATGCAGGCCATCAAGCTGCTGCAGCTCTCCAGCCTCGATCTGGCGGCCTA
>CAZUDR010000407.1:0-3502 GCA_964618715.1 uncultured Undibacter sp.
GAGAATCAGCGCCGGCGCCACACCGAAATTGACGAAGTCGGCGAGGCTGTCGAGCTCGGCGCCGAAGCGCGAGGTGCCCTTGAGCATACGGGCGAGCCGGCCGTCTATGCCGTCGAGCAACGCAGCAAAAACGATCGCGGCCAGCGCCAGCTGGAGATTGTTCTCAACCGCCAGGCGGATCGCGGTCAGCCCCGCGCACAGGGCGAGCAACGTGATCAGATTGGGCAGCAGCGTGCGCACCGGAATCGGCTTGAAGCGGCGATGCAGGGCGCGCTGCGACGGGTCGAACGGCGGAAACACCATAAACCCCAGTATAAGGATTCCACGGTGCGCCCGCCACGGCGCGCGGGCACATCCTGCTGGTGTCGTTAACGATTTGAAGGTTCAAAGGTTTCAGCCGCTGCGGAATGCGCGTCCGCTGTCGCCAGCCTTCAGGTCCGCAATGACGGTTTCCCCGGCAATGGCGGTCTGACCGACGGCGACCAGCGGCGCGACGTCCACGGGCAGGTAAACGTCCAGCCGTGAGCCGAACCGGATCATGCCGAAGCGCTCGCCGATACCGACGGGCTGGTCGGCACGCACGAAACAGACGATGCGCCGGGCGACAAGCCCGGCGATCTGCACCACTGCGACGCGCGTATTGCCCGTCGCGATCACCAGCGAATTGCGCTCGTTGTCCGCGCTCGCCTTGTCGAGGTCTGCATTGAGGAACTTGCCGGGCTGGTAGACGATGTTTTCCACGCGGCCGGCCACCGGGCTCCGGTTCACGTGGCAGTCGAAAACGCTCATGAAGATGGAGACCCGTGGCAACGGCCTGTCGCCAAGGCCGAGTTCGTGCGGCGGCGGCGCGGTGGTGACCTGGCTGATGCGGCCGTCGGCCGGGGCCACCACCAGCCCCTCCCGCACCGGGGTGACGCGGGGCGGGTCGCGGAAGAAATAGACGCACCAGAGCGTCGCCACCGTGCCGAGCCAGCCCAGCGGGGTCCACAGCCAGAACAGGACGAGGCTCACGAGCGCGAAGGCGCCGATGAAGGGATAGCCCTCCGGCGAGATCGGCGTGACCTGCTGGCGAATCGAGCTCGCGATCGACATCGGAAACCATTCTACTCCGCCGCGTCGGCGGGCATGTCAATCGTGACAGGCCGCTCTTCCGGCAGGTCGTCCTCCACCGCCGGCGGATTTCGGTTGGGTGCCTCCGGCTGTTCGCCGGCCAGCGCCAGCTTTTCACGGGCCTCCTCGGCCTCGCGCTGCCTGTTCCACATGCTGGCGTAGAGCCCGCCCGCGGCCAGCAGCGCGGCATGGGTCCCGCGTTCAACGATCTCGCCCTGGTCGAGGACGATGACTTCATCAGCGCCGACAATTGTGGACAGGCGGTGGGCGATGACCAGCGTGGTCCGGCCCCTGGATACGCGGTCGAGCGCGTCCTGGATTTCCTTCTCGGTATGGCTGTCGAGCGCCGAGGTGGCCTCGTCGAGGAGCAGGATCGGCGGGCCCTTGAGGATCGCGCGGGCGATCGCCACGCGCTGCTTTTCGCCGCCGGACAGTTTCAGGCCGCGTTCGCCGACCTCGGTCTCGTAGCCGTGCGGCGCCATGCGGATGAACCCGTCGATCTGCGCCAGCCGCGCCGCCTCCTCCACCTCGGCGTCGCTCGCCTCCCAGCGGCCGTAGCGGATGTTGTAGCGGATGGTGTCGTTGAACAGCACGGTGTCCTGCGGGACCATGCCGATCGCCTTGCGCAGAGACTCCTGTGTGACCTGAGCGATGTCCTGCCCGTCGATCAGGATGCGGCCGCCGGAGAGATCGTAGAAGCGGAACAGAAGGCGGGAAATGGTCGACTTGCCGGCTCCTGAGGGGCCGACCACGGCCACCGTCCTGCCGGCCGGCACATCGAAGCTGATCCCCTTGAGAATGCGGCGCTCGGGCTCGTAGGCAAACACGACATCCTCGAAGCGAATGGCGCCGCTGGTCACCTGCAACGGGCGTGCGCCGGGGACGTCCTGGATTTCCGGCTTGCGCGCCAGGATCGAAAACATGATCTCGATATCGGTGACCGCCTGCTTGATCTCGCGATAGACCATGCCCATGAAGTTGAGCGGCTGGTAAAGCTGGATCATCATGGCATTGACCAGCACGAAGTCGCCGATGGTCTTGGTGCCCGCGCGCACCTCGTAGGCGCACAGCACCATCACGCTGGTCAGGCCGATGGTGAAGAGCACCGCCTGCCCGGCATTGAGCACGTTGAGCGAGGTATAGGACTGGACGCTGGCGTCCTCGTAGCGCGCCATGGCCCGGTCGTAGCGCGCAGCCTCGCGCGGCTCGGCGTCAAAATATTTCACCGTCTCGTAGTTGAGCAGCGAGTCGATCGCCTTGACGTTGGCGTCGTTGTCACTGTCGTTCATCCTGCGGCGGATACCGATGCGCCACTCGGTGGCATTGTAGGTCCACACCATGTAGCAGGCGACGGTGCCGAGGATTGCCGCCACATAGCGCCAGTCGAAATGCACCATCAGCACGATGACGATCAATGTGACTTCGATAACAGTCGGGGCCAGTTGCAGGATGACCATGCGCACGATGGTCTCGATGGCGTTGCGCCCGCGCTCGAGGACGCGGGTCAGTCCGCCGGTCTTGCGTTCGAGATGGAAGCGCAGGGAGAGGTCATGCATGTGCACGAAGGTGCGGTAGGCGAGCCGCCGCACGGCGTGCATGGCCACCTTGGCAAACAGCGCATCGCGCGACTGGGTGAGCACCCCCATCAGCACGCGCATGCCGCCGTAGGCGAGCGTCATGGCGATGGGCGCGGCCACCACCCAGGCAAGCCAGCCGGAGCCGTCGACCGGCGCGCTGGGAGTGCCGGCGAGCGCATCGGTTGCGTATTTGAAGGTGAAGGGAACCGCGATGGTGGCCAGCTTGGCAGCGACCAGGAAGACCACGGCGCCGAGCACGCGCAGTTTCAGGTCGCGGCGGTCGGACGGCCAGATATAGGGCCACAGGTGGACGATGGTGGCGAACAGTGCGCCACGGCTGGCGGAAATGCGGGGTTCGGCGGGCGGGTGCTGGTGCGGGCTCATGCAGGATCTACAACCGACGGGCGTCCACGACCGGCACCGTCACAAGGCTCCATATAGGTGGATTCCGGGTAGCAATCACCCCGTCGACGCTTCCTTGACCAAGACCTGAGGCCTGCCGGCGCCTGCCTTGACGCCGCCGCAACCGCGTCGCACATCCATACCCATGAACAAACCGGAAAAACTGACCAAACTTCGAAATATCTGTGTCTATTGCGGATCCGGGCCGGGTACCGACCCGAAATTCATCCAGGGAGCCGGCGATTTCGGCAGGCTTCTCGCCGAGAACGGCATCGGCCTGGTCTATGGCGGCGGCGGCAAGGGCCTGATGGGTGCGCTTGCCCGCGCGGTGCGCGACAACGGCGGCAGCGTCACCGGCATCATCCCCGAATTTCTCACCGAGCGCGAGCAGGCCATGCGCACGGGACAGGAGC
>CAZUDR010000408.1:0-3500 GCA_964618715.1 uncultured Undibacter sp.
CCATCTATGTCATCGACGTCGCCGCCGGCGACAAGATCCCGTCCAAGGGCGGGCCCGGCATCACCCGCTCCGATCTGCTGGTCATCAACAAGATCGATCTCGCCCCCTATGTCGGCGCCTCGCTCGAAGTGATGGAGCGCGACGCGAAGAAGATGCGCGGCGCGCGGCCCTTCGTCATGACCAACCTGCGCGACGGCAAGGGTGTCGACGGGATCGTCCGGTTTATTGAACAGAAAGGCGGGTTATCCGCATGACCAGGGTGTCCGCCCGCGAACGCCTCGATGCCGCGCTGGCGCGCATCGACGATCCGCAAGGCGAGGGAGCGCGCGCCTGCCTTACCGTCTATCGCGAGGCGGCGCGGGCCGCCGCGGAAGCGGCCGACGCCCGTCACCGCGCCGGGGTTTCCCTCGGGCCGCTCGACGGTACGCTGGTGACGCTGAAGGACCTGTTCGACGTCGCTGGCGAGGTGACGCGCGCCGGATCCAGAGTGCTGGCCGACGAGGGCCGCATTGCGGAGGCGGACGCGCCGGCCGTGCAGCGGCTGCGCGCGGCGGGCGCCGTCATCGTGGCCAAGAACAACATGTCGGAATTCGCCTTCACCGGCGTCGGCACCAATCCGCACTACGGCACCCCCGGCAATCCGGCCGACCGCCAGCGCGCCCCCGGCGGCTCCTCTTCCGGCGCGGGTGTGTCGGTCGTCGACGGCATGACCGAGATCGCCATCGGCAGCGATACCGGCGGCTCGGTGCGCATCCCGGCGTCGCTGTGCGGTGTCGTCGGCTTCAAGCCGAGCCGGCAACGCGTGCCGACCGAGGGCGCATTTCCGCTGTCGTACACGCTCGACTCCGTCGGCCCGCTGGCGAAGACGGCGGCCGAATGCGCGCTGGCCGACGCGATCATGGCGGGCGAGGCGCCCTGGACGGTGGACGCAACGCCGCTCGCCGGCCTGCGCATCGGGGTGGCGCAGGGCATGCCGCTGGAGAATCTCGACGACACGGTGGCGGCACGTTTTCCCGCCGCGCTTGCGCGGCTGGCGAAGGCCGGTGCGCGCCTCACCGACGAGCCGCTGCCGCTGTTCGACGACATGGGCAGGGTGCTCGCGCGCGCCAGCATCCTGGTCGCCGAGGTCTATGCGATTCACGGCGAGCGCCTGGCCAGGCGCGGCGACGACATCGATCCGATCGTGCGCGGGCGCGTCGAGAAGGGCCGCGATATCGCCGCCGCCGACTACATCTGGTCGATGCGCGAGCGCGCGCGGCTGATCGGCGCCATGGATGCGCGGCTGGCCGATCTCGACGTGCTGGCGATGCCGGCAACGGCGACGGTGGCGCCGCGCTTCGATGACGTCGCCGAGCCGAAGGCTTTCATGGCCCGCAACGCGCTGCTGCTGCGCAACACCACCATCGGCAATTTCTTCGATCTGTGCGCGGTATCGGTGCCCATGCCGCGCGACGGCGGAATGCCCTGCGGCCTGATGCTGCTCGCGCGCAACGGCCACGACCGCCGCCTGCTCCGTATCGCGGCAGCAGTGGAGAAGGCGTTTGCGTGATGGCGCGCGGCGCCGGCTCAGAACTCGCGCAGCGCCTCGATGAGCAACCGGTAGCGCTCCGGTCCGAACCGTTTCCTCAGGCCGGCCTCGTGCTGCTCCGACAGCGTCTTGGCCTGAGCCAGGATGCGCTGCCCCTCGCGGGTCAGGCGCAATGCATGCCGGCGGCCGTCCGCCGAGGAAGGCAGGCGCTGGATCAGTCCGCGCTGCTCCAGCCGGTGCAGCAGCCGCACCAGCCGGGCCCGCTCGATGCCGAGCGTGGCGGCCAGCTCGGCCTGCGACAGGCCGGCATTGGCGTTGACCACCACCAGCACCGAAAACTGGGCCGGGCTGATGTCTATCGCCGCCAGGCGGCGGATGAAGTCCTGGAAGATCCACACCTGTACGCGGCGCACGAAATAGCCCAGCCGGTCGTTGAGCACGTCGAGATCGATCGCACGTTTGCTGCGTCGCTTGGGCGGCGTTTTGCGCAGCGGCACTGCGGCGCGGCGGGCCGGGCGGGTTACGCGCTTGGCAGACGGCATGGGCGACGGTCCTCGGCGCTGCGCGCGCTCACAGACCCGGCGGAGCCCGCGCACGGCAATATGGGTGTTGACGAAATTGTTGTCCACGTCAACAATATGCTGCACGGGGAGGAAGCAGCCGGACGCCGACGATATCCATCGCCGGTTGCAGCGGCCGCCGCGCAGCCGGGTTTTCACGCTTGTTAGGACCGGAACAAATCCGGCATCATCGGCGCAATGGCCAGAAACAGGCCCCAGGGAGGAGTTCAGGATGACACGCAAGACGCAATCCAAGACGGCGCGGATCACGCGCCGCACCTTCACCGCCGGTGTGGGCGCCGCAGGCTTCATTGCCGGCACCGCGCCGTTCAATATCGTTCGCGCGCAGGGCGGCAAGCTCAAGGTCGGCGTCCTGCTGCCGCGGTCCGGCGTCCAGGCCGGCATCGGCCAGGACTGCCAGCGCGGCGTCGATGTCGCGACCACGGTTCTCAAGCAGATGGGCATGCCGGAACTTGAGATCATGAACGGCGACACCGAGACCAAGGTCGACGTCGCCCGCACCACGGCGGAAAAACTGATTGCCGACGGCGCGCAGTTGCTGGTCGGCGCCTTCGACTCCGGCCAGACCACCGCCATCGCGCAGGTCGCCGAGCAGAAGGGCATTCCGCTCGTCATCAACATTGCAGCCGCGCCGCCGATCACCGAACAGGGCTACAAGTTCGTGTTCCGGAACTTCCCGACCGGCCCCATGATCCTGCGCGACGCATTCCTCAATCAGAAGGAAGTGTTCTCGCTCGTGGGCGCGTCGCCCAAGACGGCGGTGATGCTGCACGTCAACGACACCTACGGCACCGCGATCCTGAACGGCACGAACGCGATGTTTCCGAAGTTCGACATGCCCTACAAGATCGTCGAGAAGATTGCCTACGATCCGGCGGCGCGCGACCTGTCGGTTGAAATCGCCAAGGCCAAGGCGACCGGTGCCGAGTTGCTCTATGCGGTCAGCCGCCTCAACGACGCCATCCTGCTCACCCGTGAACTGGTGAAGCAGCGCTGGTCGCCCCAGGCGGTCTTGAGCATCGGACCGGGCTGGTACGAAGACCAGTACTTCAAGACGCTGGGCAAGCTGTCGGACGGCCCGATCAGCCTGGTGCCGTGGTACGATCCGAACAAGAAGGCCACCAAGATCCTGATGGATGCACTCGCCAAGGCGCATCCGGGCATCGGCCTCAACACCAACCACGTCTATACGTTCGAGGCGCTGCTCACTGCGGCCGACGCCTACAAGCGCGCCGGATCCACCGATCCGAAGGCGCTCGCCGACGCCATCCGCACGACCAACATCACCGACAATGTCAGTCCCGGCCCCGGCATCATGTTCAACGAGAAGGGCCAGAACGACAAGCTGAAGTGCTCCGCGATCCAGAATCGCGACGGCAAGACGGTGACGC
>CAZUDR010000409.1:0-3499 GCA_964618715.1 uncultured Undibacter sp.
AGAACGGGAAGGGAGAGGTCACCGAATTGCGCTGCACCTACGATCCCGCGACCAGGGGCGGCAACGCCCCCGACGGCCGCAAGGTGAAGGCGACCATTCACTGGCTGTCGGCGGCTGATGCGCTGCCGGCGGAGGTGCGGCTCTATAATCCGCTGTTCTCCAGCCCCGAGCCCCGCGGCGGGGAGGACTTCGCGGCCGAACTCAACGCGCAGTCGCTCGAGGTCCTGGACGAGGCCCGCGTTGAGCCCGCGCTTGCCGACGCGGCGGACGGCGAGCCCGTTCAGTTCGAACGACAGGGCTATTTCTGCCGCGACCCCGATTCCACCCCGGCGCGCCTCGTATTCGACCGGACCGTGGGACTGCGCGACAGCTTCGCCAGGGATATGGCCAGGGACAAAGCGGCGGGCTGATTTTCCGGCGCGTTCACAACCGTTCCGCTATCTGCAGCCACTGGTTGCAGTAGGCTTTGTCCTCGCCCTTTTGCTGTAAGGCACGGCGAGGACACAGTCCGATGGCTGACGAACAGCCCCGCAGCACCAAAGCGCGCGCCCGGGCGGTAGCGGCCGGAATTGACGCCGCACGCAGACGTGCCGGTCTGACCCTGTCCGACGGCGCGATTGCGGAGGCAAACCGGTTACGACGCCTGTTGTCGCAATGGGTGCTGGCGGAGGTTGCGCCCGGCCGTCTCATGCCGTGGCTGCCGGTCGGGTTCGGCTTCGGGATCGTGCTCTACTTCACCGCCGAACGCGAGCCGGCGGGGTGGGCGGCCACCGCGCTGATGATTGCCGCCGTCGTTATTGTTGTGCTTGCACGCCGCAGCGGCGTCGGCTTCGTACTGGCGCTCGGCGCCGCCGCCATCGCGAGCGGCTTTGCGGTTGCGACCCTGCATGCCGTGCGTATCGCGCATCCGGTGCTCGCGTTCCCGACCTGGAGCGCGCAGGTCGCGGGCTTTGTCGAACTGCGCGAGGAGCGCGCCCGTTCGGACCGCGTCGTGGTCCGTGTCGAACGGATCACTGCGCCGCGGATGCGGGTGAAACCGGACCGTGTGCGCGTTGCGGTCCGCAAGGGCACCGCGCCACCGGTCGGGCAATTCGTTGCCTTCAGGGCATATCTTTCGCCGCCGCTGCAGCCATTGCGGCCCGGCGGCTACGACTTCGCCCGCGACCTCTACTTCCAGCGCATCGGCGCCTCCGGATACGTCCTCGGAAGGATCGCCACGAAGCCGCAGCCACACGCACCGGGACTGTGGTTGCGCTATGCGGCGGTCATCGAAACCCTGCGCGAGGCAATCGATGACCGGATCCACGCCGTGTTGTCCGGCGATCGCGGCGCCATCGCGTCGGCGCTGATCACCGGAAAGCGTGGCACCATTTCGCAGCCGGTCAATGACGCCATGTACGTCTCCGGCCTCGGCCACGTGCTGTCTATCTCCGGCTATCACATGGCGGTCGTGGCCGGCATCGTGTTCTTCATCATTCGTGGCGTCCTTGCGCTGGTGCCGGCGCTGGCCAACCTGCGGCCGATCAAGAAGTGGGCGGCGGCCGGCGCGCTGCTCGCCGCCGCGTTCTATCTTCTGCTCTCCGGCGCCGAAGTTGCCACGCGGCGTTCGTTCATCATGGTCGCCATCGTGCTGATCGGCGTCATGCTGGACCGTCCGGCGCTGACCCTGCGCACACTGGCGGTGGCGGCATTCGCGGTGCTGCTGTTCAGCCCGCACGCGGTTGTTCATCCGAGTTTCCAGATGTCGTTTGCCGCCACGCTGGCGCTGGTTGCCGCCTATCAGCACGGCTTGCCATGGCGCGCCGATGCCGGCAGTTCCGCCGGCACCCGCATGGCGCTGTGGGGCTGGCGCGAAGTTGTCGGGCTGATCCTGGTCTCGCTGGTCGCCGGCCTCGCGACGACACCCTACGCCGCCTATCACTTCCATCGCCTCGCGCCCTACGGCGTCGTGGCCAACCTCGCCGCCATGCCGGTGGTGTCCCTGTGGGTGATGCCGATGGGCATACTGGGACTTGTCCTGCTGCCATTCGGCTTCGACGCGCCGCTCTGGCATCTGATGGCGCAGGCCATCGACTGGATGGTGGCAGTGGCGCTGTGGGTCGCCGATCGGCCGGGTGCATTCGGCCGCGTCCATGCCTTCGGCCCCGGAGTGCTGGCGCTGGCTACAGCGGGTCTGCTGCTCGTGTGCCTCCTGCGCACGCCGCTGCGCTGGAGCGGGGCGCTGCTTGGCGTTGCTGCCGGACTCTGGGCGCTCCAGACGCCGAATCCGGACATCCTGGTGGCCGCTGACGGCTGGACTGTCGCCGTGCGCGGGCGTGGCGGACATCTGGCCGTCCTGCACAGTGGCCGGGATCGTTTCGCCCTCAAGGACTGGCTCGCATCCGACGCCGACGCGCGGGATGCAAGGGACGCCAGCCTGCACGAGGGTGTTCGCTGCGACGCCGCCGGCTGCATTGGCTCCATGGCTGGTGGCCGGCTCGTTGCCTATGCCCTGTCGGCGTCTGCTTTCGCCGAGGATTGCGTGCGGGCCGCTGTCGTCGTCAGCCGTCGCGTGGCGCCGGGACCATGCAGGGCGGTTCTGATCGACCGGAACGCCTGGCGCGCCGAGGGGGCAATCGCGCTGCGCTGGACCGGCCAGCACTTTGCGCGAAGCGCGGGACGTCCGCCGGGCTACGCGCGGCCCTGGACACATCCCGAGCGAACGTCCGGTCGGCGCGCCACGCGGCCCGCCGCGCATGACGCCACGCCGGACGAGAACGATCTGGAGCCGGGGGATCAGTAGCGGCGGAACAGGCCGACCAGCTTGCCCTGGATGCGCACGCGGTTGGGCGGCAGGATGCGCACCTCGTAGGCCGTATTGGCGGGCTCGAGGGCAATGGACGCGCCGCGCCGGCGAAAGCGCTTCAACGTCGCCTCCTCGTCATCGATCAGTGCCACCACGACGTCGCCGGTGTCGGCGGTGTCCGACCGACGGATCAGCGCGATGTCACCATCAAGGATGCCGGCCTCGATCATGGAATCGCCACGCACCTCGAGCGCGATGTGATCTCCAGTGGAGAGCAGGTAGGTCGGCATGTTTTTGGTGTGGCTGCGGGTCTGGATCGCCTCGATCGGCGTGCCGGCGGCGATGCGGCCCATCACCGGTACGGCGATCGGATGGCCGCCGCCCGCGGCGCCGCTCGCCACGTCCTCGTCCGATATGGCGCGCACCCGTCCGAGGTCGCCTTCGATCACGCTCGGGGTGAAGCCCCGGGAGCGGTTGCCGATGCCGTGGCCGACCGAATCCGGCAGCTTGACCACCTCGATGGCGCGGGCCCGGTTGGCAAGGCGGCGGATGAAGCCGCGCTCCTCGAGCGCGGTGATCAGCCGGTGGATGCCGGATTTGGACCGCAGGTCGAGCGCGTCCTTCATCTCGTCGAAGGAGGGCGGGACGCCGGTCTCGGTCAGGCGCTGATGGATGAAGCGCAGGAGCTCGAACTGCTTGCGGGTCAGCATCGGT
>CAZUDR010000410.1:0-3495 GCA_964618715.1 uncultured Undibacter sp.
CGCGGTTTCGACGTCAAAGATGCCTCCTCAGCAGTCCGAGCGACTGCTTGATTTCGTCGACGAGCGTCTGGGTTTCCGCGCGCATGAAATTCCCTTGTCGCCGCGAGGGCGGCAGATGCCATGTCCGGTCGGGGGATTTAGCGTTGCCGGCGCAACGGCGCAACTCTGGTCAATAGAGGCCGCCCGTGCCCGAGCGCACCGCGCGTCCTGCGTCGGGAGGATTGACCCCGGTGTCCCACGTGCGGCCACCCTCGTAGGGGCGGCCACCGCCATCATAGACGCGGCCGCCGCCGCCCTCGTAGCTGTCAAAGCCGATCACAGAATAGCCATCGGGCGGCGAAGTGCCGGGCTTGAAGGCCTCGAGGATGGCCCTGGCGCCTGGGCCTGCGCGCATGCCGGTCTTCGGATCAACACGGATCAGCTTGATGCCGGGCGGCACCCGGAAAGGCACTGCCGGCTTGTCGGCGAGCGCGACCTTGAGGAAGTCGAGCACGATCGGCGCTGCCAGCCGGCCGCCGGTCTGGCCGCGGCCCAGCGGCTTCGGCTTGTCGAAGCCGATGTAGACGCCACAGACAAGGTCGGGCGTGAAGCCGATGAACCACGCGTCCTTTTCCTCATTGGTCGTGCCGGTCTTGCCTGCCACCGGCTTGCCAAGCGCACGCAGCCGCGTAGCGGTGCCGCGCTGGACCACACCCTCCATCAGCGAGGTGATCTGGTAGGCCGTCATCGGATCGAGAACCTGCTGCCGCCGGTCGATGAGCGAGGGTTCGGACTGATTGGCCCATTTCTTGGCGTCGCAACCGACGCATTCGCGTTCGTCATGGCGATAGACGGTGTGGCCGTAGCGGTCCTGAATGCGGTCGATCAGCGTCGGCGTAATCTTGCGGCCGCCATTGTCGATCATGGCGTAGGCCGTGACCATGCGCAGCAGCGTGGTCTCGCCGGCGCCGAGCGAGAATGACAGATACGGCGGCAGGCTGTCATAGACACCGAAGCGCTTGGCGTATTCGGCAATCAGCGGCATGCCGACGTCCTGCGCGAGCCGCACCGTCATCACGTTGCGCGACCGCTCCAGCCCGAAACGCAAGGTCGAGGGCCCGTAGAACTTGCCCTCGTAGTTTTGCGGCTGCCATGTACCGCCACCAGGGCCCTGGTCGATCTCGAGCGGCGCATCAAGGACGACGGTGGACGGCGTATAGCCGTTGTCGAGCGCGGTCGCATAGACGAACGGCTTGAATGACGAGCCGGGCTGGCGCAGCGCCTGCGTGGCGCGATTGAACTGGCTCTGGTCGTAGGAGAACCCGCCCACCATCGCCAGCACGCGACCGGTCCACGGATCCTCGACCACCATGCCGCCGGAGACCTGGGGAATCTGGCGCAGCCGATACTGGCCATCCTCCAGCGGCTCGACATAGACGACGTCGCCGGGGTTCACGACGTCGGTCACCTTCTTCGGCGCGCGGCCACTGGATTTCGCCCATTTCAGGCCGTCGAACGGCAGGATGCCGACCTCACGCTGCTTGCTGACGTGACCGCTCGGGTCGCGCCCGGGCTGAAGGCCGATGCGCGCCGTCTTGTCGTCCGCCTGCAGCACCACCGCCAGCCGCCACGGATCGATGTCATTGAGCGCGGTCACATCGGCGACCTTGACGCCCCAGTCACCACCCTTGATGTCAATCTGCTTCACAGGCCCGCGCCAGCCGGCTTGTGACTCGTCGTAGCTGACGAGGCCTGCAACCAGCGTCTTGCGCGCGATTTCCTGCAGCTTGGGGTCCAGCGTGGTGCGCACCGACAGGCCGCCCTCGTAAAGCTTCTTCTCGCCATAGCGCTCGTAGATCTCGCGTCGCACCTCCTCGGCGAAATACTCAGCCGTAAAGATGTGCGTGCTGGTCGGCTTCTGGGTCACGTCGAGCGGCGCCTTCCTGGCCGCCTCGGCCTGCACCTGATCGATGAAGCCGGCCTGCACCATCTGGTCGAGCACCCAGTTGCGCCGCTCGATGGCACGCTCGCGCTGGCGGAACGGATGGTAATTGTTCGGCGCCTTCGGCAGCGCGGCCAGATAGGCCGCCTCCGGGATGGTCAGTTCGTTGACCGACTTGTCGAAATAGGTGAGCGAGGCCGAGGCAATGCCATAGGCGCCAAGGCCCAGATAGATCTCGTTCAGGTAAAGCTCGAGAACCTTGTCCTTCGAGTAGGTTCGCTCGATCTTCAGCGCGAGCAGCGCTTCCTTGGCCTTGCGCGTCAGCGAAACTTCGTTTGTCAACAGGAAGTTCTTGGCAACCTGTTGTGTAATGGTTGAGGCGCCCTGCGGGCGCCGGCCGGTGCCGTAGTTCTCGACATAGGCGACCGCCGCGCGGGCGATGCCGACGAAATCTAGACCACCATGGTCGTAAAAATTCTTGTCTTCGGCGGCGAGGAAGGCGTTGATCACCAGCTGTGGCACGGCCTGGATCGGGATATACAGCCGCCGCTCGCGGGCATATTCAGCCACCAGCGAGCCGTCGGCCGCATGGACCCGGGTCATCACCGGCGGCTCATAATCCTGCAATTGCGAGTAGTCGGGCAGATCCTGCGAAAAATGCCACATCAGGCCGGCCGCTGCGGCCACGCCGACCACGAACAGGATGGTTCCCGCCGCGAAAAGAAAACCGAAAAAGCGAAGCATCAACTTCATGAACGATTGGTCCCGCCTCGAACCGGGCGCCCGGCGCCGTCCGTCACCCCCGTGACACGCCCGGTCACCCGGGCCGTTCGTGCCACCGGGCCTTGCGTGAGAGCCGCGGCGCGTCCCCCTGATTGCCCGGTTTTATGTTGAAACTGAGGCCGAAATCCCCTGTTTCCAGCGCAAACGAGGTCAATTCCCGCCCCGCCGTGGCGCGCGGGCGACACACGCGCCCGAAAGTCCCTCCGGCCATGCATCAGCGGGCACCCCCGGCGGCGCCGGCGAGGCGCGGCGCAAAGAACACATCGACCGCCGACGCCAGCGCCTCGGCGGTCTTGGCCCGCCAGGCCGCCGAGGTCAGGTTCTTGCGGTCGGATTCCGACGACAGATAGCCGAGCTCGATCAGGACCGAGGGCACGTCCGGGTCTTTCAGCACCACGAAACCGGCCGACTTGATCGGGTGCTTGTAAAGCTTGGCGGTGCTGCGCAATTCGCCGACCACATGGTGGGCGAACTGCACCGAAAAGGTCTTGGTCTCGCGCTGCGCCAGATCGACCAGGATGCTGGCGACGTCGCTCGACTCATGGGAGAGATCGACACCGGCGATGATGTCGGAAGCGTTCTCGCTGTTGGCGAGTTCGGCGGCCTGGGCGTCGGAGGCCTTTTCCGACAGCGTGTAGACGGTAGCGCCTTCGGCCCGCCCCTCCTTGGCGGGCAGCGAATCCGCGTGCAGCGAGATGAACAGCGCGGCCCGGCGCGAGCGCGCGAAACGCACGCGCTCGCCGAGCGCGATGAAGGTGTCGTCGTCACGCGTCATCGCCACCCGGTATTTG
>CAZUDR010000411.1:0-3494 GCA_964618715.1 uncultured Undibacter sp.
GCCGATCATGTTTTCCGCCGGCACGCGCAGGTCGTCGAAGAAGATCTGCGTGGTGGCGTGGTTCATCATGGTGCGGATCGGGGTGATGGTCATGCTGGTGCCCTGCGCCAGCCGCATGTCGACCAGGAACACCGACAGCCCGTCGGTGCGCTTCTGCACCCGCTCGCGCGGCGTCGTGCGCGCGAGCAGCAGCATGAGATCGGAATGCTCGGAGCGCGAGGTCCAGATCTTTTGCCCGTTGATGACGTAGTGGTCGCCTTCCCGCCGCGCCGTGGTGCGCAGCGAGAGCGTGTCGGTGCCGGAAGTCGGCTCGGTGACGCCGAAGGCCTGCAGGCGCAATTCGCCGCTGGCGATCTTCGGCAGGTAGTCCTGCTTCTGCCCGGCGCTGCCGTGCCGCAGGATGGTGCCCATGATGTACATCTGCGCGTGGCAGGCCGCGCCGTTGCCGCCGGAGGCGTGCACTTCCTCCATGATGGCGGCGGCGGCGGAAATGGGCAGGCCGCTGCCGCCGTATTCTTCCGGGATCAGGGCGCCGAGATAGCCGGCCTCGGTCAGCGCGGCGACGAAGTCCGTCGGATAGGCTCGCTCACGGTCCAGCGTCCGCCAGTATTCGCCGGGGAACCTGGCGCACAATGCGCGCACACCCTTGCGGATGTCGGTGTAATCGTCGTGACTGGGAGACGGCATCACTCGGGCCTTTCCGGCGTCATGCCCTGCCTCCGTGCCGGGCATCCACGGCCTTGCGGCAGGACAGGATGTAAAGACGTGGATGGCCGGGACAAGCCCGGCCATGACAAGAGTAACCGGCGCGCGTGCTCATTCAAACCGCGATCTCGGCGCGGCCGTTGTCGATCGCCAGCACGTTGCGCCCGGTCACGCGCGCGCGAAAGCTGATCACCCCGCCGTCTCGCCAGATCTCGGTGCGGACGGTTTCGCCGGGAAACACCGGTGCCGAGAAACGTCCCGCCAGCGCGGTCATGCGCGCCGGGTCGTAGCCGCAAACGGCCTTCAGCAGCGCGCGACCGGCGATGCCGAAGGTGGCGAGACCATGCAGGATCGGCCGGTCGAATCCACCGGCCCTGGCAAAGGCCGGCTCGGCGTGCAGCGGATTGAGGTCGCCGGAGAGACGATAGATCAGTGCGGTTTCCGGCCGCGTCGCCAGTTCGCAGACAAGATCGGGCGGACGTTCGGGGATCGCGTGCGGCGGCGGCTGCCTCCGCTCCGGTCCGCCGAAGCCGCCGTCGGCGCGGCAGAAGGTGGTCTGCGTCAGCGTCGCCAGCAGCGCACCGCTCGCCTTGTCGGTGATCGTGCGCTCGGAATAGACAAGCGCACCCCTCTGCGCGCCCTTGTCGATGACATCGACAATCCGGGTCTGGCCGACGACCGTCCCCTGCGGCGCCACCGGCCTGTGCAGCCTCAGCCCCTGCTCGCCGTGCAGTGTGTGCGTCCAGGTGATGCCGAGATCCGGCCGGCGCAACCAGTAGGGCTCGTATCCCTGCACCAGCGCGTAGGTCGGCAGCACTTTCAGGTTCTTTTCGTAGACGAAGGCAAGCTCGTCCTCGTCGACCGGATCCTGACCGAGGCCGAGGCCGAGCGCGTAGAGGATGCAGTCCTTCGGTCCGTAGGTCTGCTCGACCGGCGGGATATCCAGCGACCGCAGCTTGTCATGATCGAGGGGCATCGCGCAGACCGGATCACATGCTGACAACGAAGTTCCTTAACCACGATACGCGGCGGCGATGCAAGCGCCGGCGGCCGGCAGCGGAAGGAAACATCAACTACACCGGTTAGCGCACCTGTAACCGTCTGACTCAAATTCCCGCAGCAATCCGTTTACGCAATCTGCGGCGGATACCGGCCCTTCGCCAGCCATCGGTGATCGCTGCACCGGTTCCCGCAATTGCAGTTTGCCCGCAACAGCGGCGTTCCTGCGCGGTCGCTGCCGTCGGCATCGACCGCACGGGAGCGATGCACGGCGGTTGCTTAACCTGAACGACTCGAATTTTTACCGTTTGTTGGTTGCACCGTTTTACGTGCCCTTATCACCGCGCGTGTTTGACTGAAGACAACAAGAACATGGGTCTCAGGGGGGCCTCATGAGTGTTGTCTTCTTGTCGCGCGGCGGGCGACGGATTTGCAACGCGCATGCTCGCAATCGTCTTGCAACGGTTGCCTGTGCGACGCTGGCCGCAGTGCTGATTGCTGGTGCGGGCAGTTCCGAAGCGCGCGCCAGCTCACAAGCGGGTACGGTTCTGCCGCAGACAATCTGCGCGCCGGAAACGCATTCGACGAGCCTGCTCGGCGTCAGCAAGTGTCCGGCGACGCGAGGGTTCACGAAATCTTTCGACTACCCGTACAATTTTCCCGTCCTGGATCTGCGCGCGAGCACCGTCCTGCTCGACGACACCACCGCCGGGATTCCGAAGCTGCATTTTGATGTGTCGACGGCGAAACCCGTTGTTGATGTCCCGCCGACAAGGCCGGTGGAACTGACGGCGCTTGTGCCTCCGGCGGCCGTGGATGCGCTGGTCGAGGAGGAAGCGCCGCTGGCGCCTCCGGTCATCGTCGGCATTGCGTCGACATACAATCCGCTGGATCCGGCCGACAAGACCGCCGGCACCATGGAAACGGCGTCCGGCGAACTGTACGATATCGACGGATGGACCGCGGCAATCCGCACCGATCTGCGGGACCGGTTTGGCGGCGTGGGCTACGGCAGGAACTACAAGCCGACCTTCGCGCTCGTCGCATGCGACGACAAAAGCGTCATCGTCAGGATCAACGACGTGGGGCCGCTGCGGCCAGGGCGCGTCATCGACCTGAACAGGCGAACGATGGCCTATTTCGATCCGACGCTTCAGCTCGGGCTTGTCGATGGTGTCAGTGTAACACCCCTCAAAGGCACCGACTGGAAGACCGGGCCTGTCGTCGAGGACATCGCGCCCATCAATCTCGCGGGCGATTTCGCCCTGTAGCGCCGCTACGGGCCCCAGACCTCCTCGGCCAGTTCGACGATCATCCTGAGCTTGGCCCACTGCTCGTCTTCGGCCAGCGTGTTGCCTTCCTCGGTTGACGCGAAGCCGCACTGCGGGGAAAGGCAGAGCTGGTCGAGGGAAATGTATTTCGTCGCCTCCTCGATGCGGCGCTTGATGTCATCCCTGCTTTCCAGCCGTCCGGTCTTGGTGGTGACCAGACCCAGCACCACCTGGCGGTCCTTCTTCGCCAGCTTCAGCGGCTCGAAACCGCCGGCGCGGTCGGTGTCGTACTCCATGAAATAGCCGTGCACCCTGATGCGGTCGAACAGGATCTCCTGTTCGGCCTCGTAGCCGCCCGAGCCCATGAAGGTCGATTTGTAGTTGCCGCGGCACAGATGCATGGTGATGCGCATGTCGGCGGGGATGTCCGACATCGCAGTGTTGATGAGATCACCGTAAAGTTCTCCAAGCTTTGCCGGGTCGTCGCCGCGGTCTTTCATCTGCTGGCGATATTTCGGG
>CAZUDR010000412.1:0-3491 GCA_964618715.1 uncultured Undibacter sp.
CGGCAACGCCATGGGGCATCCGAGCTTCGTGATGTCGTCGTCCTTCACCAACCAGACGCTGGCGCAGATCGAGTTGTGGACCAATCCCGGCAAGTACGAGAACAAGGTCTACACCCTGCCCAAGCACCTCGACGAGAAGGTCGCCCGGCTGCATCTCGACAAGATCGGCGTCAGGCTGACCGAGATGACGCAGAAGCAGTCGACCTATATCGGCGTGCCGAAGGAAGGCCCGTACAAGAGCGACCACTACCGCTATTGAGGGGGAACGCCGCGAGGCGTGGCGAATGGCCGGGGCTCTGCCCCGGCCATTTTCGTTTTGCCCCGTCTTCTCCTGTGTAATTGAGGCCCGCCGCACGTTCTCCCCGCCCCACCGCTCGGAATTTCGTCGCGCTGCGTGGCGAATGTCCTGCCCGTTACCATCGCATGCGGAACGTCGCAGCGATCGTTACCGGTTGATACGGAAAAGCAGTGTCCTGAACGCCTTGCCCTCGACGTGCTCGACGACCATGCCGTCCGCCACCGGTCCATGCGGCATATAGGTCGTCACGACCGGAACGTTTTTCCCGTTCGCACAGCGAATGCCGCCTTTGGTCCGCAGGACGCCATTTTCGACGGTGCCCGTGGTGTCCTCGAGACCGCCCGGCCCCTCGCACAGCGTCCAGTACGTGTCGTGTCCGCGCACCTCCCAGATACCGTCGCCGTCCAGATCGGCAAAACTGAGCGTCCGCAGGCTGCCGTCGACGTTGTCGACGCCCTGCCAAAGTCCGGTGAAGTCCGCGCGCTTGTCCTGCGCATGGACGTCCACGCCGCAGACCAGCCACAGGGCGGCGCCCGCCGCCGCGAGTATTCCCTTACCACGCATTGCTGCCCTCCCGCTGTGTGTTGGGGCCGCGGTGAATCTACGGTTGTGAAAAACGGCGGGCAAGACATGCGACGGGCTCAAGGCATCGAACGAAATCAGTGACAGCACGATGAAGCGGCCGAACGTGAGCCCGACGGGACTATCCAGACATGCCCCGCCTGTCTAGGATGAGCTCCGTGTATTGCGTAACGGATGGCAAGCTATGAACAAGCTGCTTCCTCTTGTTGTATCTCTCGGCGTGCTCGGCGGATTGCCCGCTTCGGCAATGCCGGTCGCGCCGCTTCCCGCCACACCGACAAGCCTGACGATCCCGGTCGGCAGCGGATGCGGCCTCGGGGTCCGGCGCGGCACCTTCTACGATTGCCCGCCCTACCGCGCCTACCGCGGCTATGACGAATACGGTCCGTACGACCGCGGCTACAGCCGGGGTTACTACCGCGGATACCGTCGCGGCTATGACCGCGGTTACGCCACCGGCCGTTACAACACCTATCCTTACGGCGGCTACTATGGCGGTCCGGTCGAACTGGTCGAGTATTGCCAGCTCGGCTCGTACGTATCCTGCCGCTACGGACGGTGCTGGCGGGTCTGTTACTGAACGTCCGGCCGCGCGGAACCTTTTCCCCGCCATGGTGTTGCCCTTGCAACCCAAGCGGAGGACGTCATGCGAAAGGCTTCCCCCCGGCCGGCCGTCCGCCCGGCCACGCTGGACGCGCACGACATGGTGGGCCTGTGGAGCACGGTCCTGTGCGTCGCGGCTGCAACGGTGCTGCTCGCGACTTTCAGCGTGCACTGACGGATCGACCCTGCTGCAGATCGTGCCGCGAATTGGCCGTCCTGGTGCTGGACTGCAATCCCGGTTCAGGACACTGAGCTACGGCTGCGGCGGCACGATCAGGATACCGTAGCGCTGCGCACGGCCTTCGATCCCGAGGAACTCGCGTGCGATCGTCACCTCGCTCCAGTGGCTGTCGGGCCTGCGGCGGCGCAGCAGGGCCGCTTCGCCCATGCATTTGCCGTCCTCGGCAATACAGACCATGGCCCAGCCCGCGCGAATGCGCGACTCAGCCGGCACCGGCGGCAGTTCGGGCAAGGCGCGCGGCATGTCCCCGGCATAGACTGCAGTGCTGAACGCGACATTGCCGTCGATATAGCGAAGCGGCTTGTCGGTGACCGCGTGCCATTGGCGCTCGACCTCCGCGCTCAGCAGACGCGACTGTGCGGTCACCGGCAGCTTGCCGGCGCGATGCGCGAAGTAGGCGACGCCCGGCGCTGCCAGCACCATCACAATGGGAAACCCGATTGCGATGCCGACGATCCAGCGCGCCGCCGGCTCCGATATCGTCACGGCGGGCGGCGACAGCAGCAGCACCGGCAGCAGCGCCCATGCCGGCATCGACCAGAGCGAGCTGATCGCGACGCCGGCAACGATCGCAGCCAGCGCCGGCAACAGCAACGGCGCCCAGAACGCCACCGCGACCAGCCGCCGCTGGGGATCCGCCGGCCAGATCATCTCGGCGACAGATGCCGGGCGCGGCCGTGCCGCGATCATGACCAGCGCCACCGGTACCGCCACATAGCCTGCCACTCCGGCGAGATATCGCAGCGCATCCGCGGCGGCGGTCGCCAGCGGCTTGGCGCCATGCACATAGAATGCGTAGTGCAGCGGCGCGAAATCATTCTGGACCAGCCAGACCAGATGCGGGCCGAGCACGACGAAACCGGCAGCAATGGTGATCCAGGGCGCGGCCGAGCGGAAGTAGCTGCCGCGGCGCGCATCGGTCAGCGCGGCCAGCGCAAGCCCCGCCAGCAGGAACACCGACCAGTACTTGCACAGCATGGCCGCCGCCGCGCCCGCGCCGGCGAGCGCAGCGTAACCGGAATTGCGTGTCCTGTATGAGCGCAGGAACCAGAACGTGGTGATCGCCCACAGCGGCATGAGGACCGTGTTCGCGTTGTAATTGATGGCGTGGAAATTGAAGAACGGCACCAGCGTGAGCAGCGCCAGTGCCAGCACGCGCTTCTCGCCGGACAGGTAATCGCCGGCCAGACGCCAGGCTGCCCACAGCGCGGCAGCCGCGACCAGGATTGCCAGGAGATAGAACGTCCAGTCGGCGCGCGGCACCACGCTGAACCACGCCCGTACCATATAGGCCGACAGCGGCGGATGCTTGTAGTAGCCGAGCGCCAGGTTGTGCGCCCAGACCAGTTTCTCGGTCATGTCGGACGACAGATCCTGGCTGGTCCTGGCGAGCGTGGCGTAGGCCGTCCACAGCGCCACATAAGCCGCAAGCGTGGCAGCCAGCGTGCGTCCGCCGCGTTCCGGATCGGCGAGCCGGTTGCGCAGCCGGTCGATCTGCACGTCGGCGGCATGTTGTAGCCGGGAAAGGCGCATGGATTTGCTTCTATTGCATGCAGGACGCGCCGCCGTCCATGCATGAGGCAGGAGAGCGGCGGTTTGCGCCTTGAAGGCCCCAATGGCCGGTGCTATCTGCCCGCCATGACGGCGGTACCCATCGAAAATATCCGCAATTTCTCGATTGTCGCGCACATCGACCACGGCAAGTCGACGCTCGCCGACCGGCTGATCCAGCTGACCGGCGGGCTGACCCTGCGCGAGATGAAGGAA
>CAZUDR010000413.1:0-3484 GCA_964618715.1 uncultured Undibacter sp.
CCGTAGCCGTGCAGGAACACGACCAGTTGTCTGGCCTGGCCGGAGCGCGGCGCCAGCCGCGGGCCGTCGAGTTCAGCCATTCCTGCGCGTCCTTTTCGTTGACTTGGTCTTGATTGTCGTCTTGGCGGGTTTCTTCCGGGCGGGGCTTGCCGGCTGAACCGGAACCACGTCGCGCTTCTTCACCGCATGATAATAGGCCCAGAGCAGGTGCGCCGCCACACCGCGCCACGGCCGCCACGTCTCGGCGATCCTGGCGATGGCCTTGGCATCCGGACGCTTGCGCAGTCCGAGCGCGAGGCGCGCCGACTCCTGCACGGCAAGGTCCCCGGCCGGAAAGGCGTCGGCGTGACCCAGGCAGAACAGGAGATAGATGTCGGCGGTCCATGGACCGACGCCGTGCAGCGCGGTGAGGGCCGCGTGCGCGTCGTCGGCGTCCATGTTGCCGACGCGGGTCAGATCGATATGTCCCGCCGAGACCGCCCTGGCGATCTCGCGGATCGCCTTGATCTTCGGCGCCGACAGTCCGAGCCGCCTGAGCCGGTCGGTGCGTGCGCGCCGGACGCTGTCGTGATGAAACGGATCGAAGGCGGCGAACAGCCGCGAGCGGATCGCGGCCGCGCTGGCGGTCGACAGCTGCTGCCCGCAGACGATGGCGCACAGGCCGGGGAAGCCGGCCTCGCGGCGGCGCAGGGCGAAGGCGCCGGCCTTCTCCGCAACCGGCTTCAGACGCGGATCGGCAAGGATGAGGTGCGCCAGCGCGGCCTGCAGGTCGGCATCGGTGTGGAGGAAGTGGGTCATTCCCGGCTTGTCATGCCCCGCGAAGGCGGGGCATCCAGTATCCTTTAGCGTTTGCGGCCCATCCCGCAAGTCTGAGTGTACTGGATCGTCCGCGTGCGCGGACGATGACGACCCGGAGCAGGGATTGCCACCCGTTTTCCGCTTTGCGCCGTCGCCGAACGGCTACCTTCATCTCGGCCACGCGTTGTCGGCGCTGATCAACGCGGACATGGCGCGGGCGAGCGGCGGCCGCCTGCTGCTGCGCGTCGAGGATATCGACGAGGCGCGCTGCCGGCCGGAGTACGAGGCGGCGATCTACGACGACCTCGCCTGGCTGGGGCTGCAATGGGAAGAACCGGTCCGGCGGCAGTCGGAGCATTACGACGACTATCGTGCGGCCGTCGCGAAGCTGGAGTCCGAAGGCCTGCTGTATCCGGCCTACGAAAGCCGCGCCGGGATTGCGGCGATGGTGGCCGAACGCGAACGCGAAGGACCGTGGCCGCGCGATCCCGACGGCGTCCCGCTTTATCCCGGTGCCGCGAAAGAGATCCCCGAGGCGGAACGGCGGCGGCGGATTGATGCGGGCGAGCCCTACGCGCTGCGTCTCGACATGGCGGCCGCGGTGAAGCGCGCCGGCGCCCTCATCTGGAACGACAGCGGGCAGGGACCGGCAGGCGAAACCGGAAGCATTGCTGCCGATCCCGCGGTCTGGGGCGATGTCATTCTGGCGCGCAAGGAGACGCCGACCAGCTACCACCTTGCGGTGGTGGTGGACGACGCCGCGCAGGGGGTGACCGAGGTGGTGCGCGGGCAGGATCTGTTTCATGCCACCGCGGTACACCGGCTGCTGCAGGCCCTGCTCGGGCTCCCCGCGCCGCGCTATCACCATCACCGGCTCATCCTCGATGCCGATGGCCGGAAGCTGTCGAAATCGACCGCCGCCACGGGCCTGCGCGAACTGCGCGCGGCCGGCGCCGGCCCGGCCGATATCCGCCGGCTGGCCGGGCTCGATTGACCTCGATTGAACCGGCGGTCCGTGGCATTGTCCCGTCCGCTCGGGGGACGCAATGGCAAAGCGCAAGCGCAAGACTGCTCCGCGCAGCAGGCGCGTTCGGCGCCGCGCCTCGCGTCCGCGGGCGGCCCGGGCGCGCGCCCCGGCAAGACGCAGCGGCGGCGCCATGTCGCAACGCGCGATCGAGGCGGCGCTCGCCGGCATCGCCCACGAAATCCGCACGCCGCTGACGGGCATCGTGGCGCTGGCGGAATTGCTCGCCTCGTCCGACCTCGGCCAGCGTGAGCGCGAATGGGCCAACGCGGTAAAGAGTGGCGCCGATCATCTCGCCGCGCTCTCCAGCCTGATCGTCGATGCGGTGAAGGCGGATGCGGCGGGGCTCAGCCTGCGCCACGAGCCGTTCTCGCCGCGCGCGCTTGCCGAAGCGATCGGCCAGGGACTCGCCGCCCGCGCCGGCAGCAAGGAGGTCAGCACCGAGTTGTCGATCGCCGCCGACATGCCGGCGCTGGTCGCCGGTGACGCGATCCGCTTGCGTGCGGCGCTGGAGAATCTCGCCGACAACGCCGTGAAGTTCACGCAGGCCGGCGGCGTCGTATTCGGCGCTTCCGCCGAGGCTGCAGGACGTAATCGGCTGCGGCTGGTCTTCACGGTGACCGACAGCGGCATCGGAATGTCCGCTGCCGAAATCAGGCGGCTGTTCCGTCCCTTCGCGCAGGGGAGCGAACAGGTGGCGCTGATCTTCGGCGGCGCGGGGCTCGGGCTTGTCTTCGTCAGGCGGATCGCCAGGCGGATGGGCGGTGACCTGACGGTCACCAGCGAACCCGGGCGCGGCAGCACCTTCCGCCTGACCGCGCTGGTTGAACCCGTGACCGAGCCGCCCGCCGTCAGTGAGGACGGTGTGCCGCGGTCGCCGGCGCGGGCGCTCAACATTCTGTGCGCCGAGGATAATCCTTACGGGCGCGTGGTGATGAACACGATCCTCCGCGAGCTCGGTCACCGTGTCGATTTTGTCGCCACTGGCGAGGCGGCCGTGAAGGCGGCGGAAGGCGGCGGCTACGATGCCGTGCTCATGGACGTCATGCTCGGCGGTCTTGACGGACTGGCGGCGACGCGGGCGATCCGCCTGCTGCCGGGGGCGGCCGGGCGCGTGCCGGTGATCGGCATATCCGGTCGCGGCGCCGTGGCCGACGAACAGGCGGCCCGTGCGGCAGGAATGGATTTCTTTTTCGCCAAGCCGGTGGGTCCGGGCAAGCTCGCCCAGGCACTGGCGACGATCATGTGAGGCGCCGCCTCAGGCGCTGTTGACGTCCTGGGTTCGCTCCACGATCTGCACCAGATCGGACATAATGCGGTTCAGCTCGAAATTTTTCGGCGTGTAGACCGCGGCGACGCCCGCCTTCTCCAGTTCGGCGGCGTCTTCCGGCGGGATGATTCCACCGACCACCACCGGCACTTTCAGTCCTGCCTTCTTCATGCGGCCGACCACGTCCTCCACCAGCGGCAGATGGCTGCCGGAGAGCACCGACAGGCCGATCACATGGGCTTTTTCCTTTTGCGCAGCATCCACGATTTCCTCGGGCGTGAGGCGAATGCCCTCGTAGACCACCTGCATGCCGGCATCGCGCGCCCGCACGGCGATCTGTTCGGCGCCGTTGGAATGGCCATCGAGCCCGGGCTTGCCGACCAGGAAAGTCA
>CAZUDR010000414.1:0-3481 GCA_964618715.1 uncultured Undibacter sp.
CACCGGCGAGCACGGCGTCGGGGTGGAAAAACGCGACCTGATGCCGTCAATGTTCTCCGAGACCGATCTGAACCAGCAGCAGCGAGTCAAGTGCGCCTTCGATCCGAAGGGTCTGCTCAATCCCGGCAAGGTCTTTCCCACGCTCCACCGTTGCGCGGAGCTGGGCCGCATGCACATTTCCGGCGGCAAGCTGCCGTTTCCCGACATCCCGCGATTCTGATCCGGACAAGAAAGCCAGCCATGCAATTCGGCCTGTTCTGCTCGCCCAAAGCCGACGCGCCCGGGTTCGGCCCGGAGACCGGCCAGGGGTTCCGCGACTACATCGACTACAATGTCGAGGCGGAGGCGCTCGGGCTCTATTCGACCTTTTCGGTCGAGCACCATTTCTCCGGCTGGAACCAGATTTCGGCGACACTGATGCTGCAGATGGCGCTGGCCATGCGCACGCGCACGTTGCGGCTCGGCACGGCGGTGATCGTGCTGCCCTGGCACAATCCGGTCCTGCTGGCCGAGCAGGTCGCCACCCTCGATCTTGTCTCCGGCGGCCGCTTCGACTTCGGTATCGGCAAGGGCTATCGCCACAGCGAGTTCAAGGGCTTCCAGATCGCGCCGGAGGAGGCGGAGGCGCGCTACGAGGAGGCGATCGAGGTGATGACGCGCGCCTGGACGACGCGCGACCGCTTTTCGCACAAGGGCCGTTTCTGGCACTTCGAGGATATCGTGGTGGAACCGCCGCCGGCGCAGCAGCCGCATCCGCCGTTCTGGGTGGCGGCCGGCAATCCGCATTCGATCCGGCGTGCGGCCGCCCGCGGCTTCAATCTCATCCTCGACCAGTACGCCTCGCCGCAGGCACTGGGCGAGCGCATCGCCATCTTCAGGGCGGAGCGCGAGGCGAACGGCATGCGCTTCAATCCGATGCAGGTGACCGTGGCGCGCCAGCTCTACATAGCCCGCGACGAGGCCGACAGGCAGGAGGCGCTCGCCCGCCAGGCCCAGTACACCCGGCGCACCGTCGACGTCTCCCGCGACCCGAAGGCGAAGACCGGCTCGCACGTGCTTGCCTATGCCGACCGCAAGGGCGCCACCGAGGAGAATGCGCTGTTCGGCACGCCCGACGAGATCGGCCGCATGCTGGAGGATCTGGCCGGCAACGGTGTCGAATACGTGCTGCTCACGATCGCCGGCGATGTGTCGCATCTGCGCCGTTTTGCCCGCGAGATCATGCCCGCTTTCATCGGCAGACGAGCCGACGCGGCGGAGTGACAGACCGGCGCGATGGCTGACACGCTCAAACCCCGCGACGCGATGGAAGTCGAGGATGCCGTGCGCTGGGCGGTCGGCGAGGAAAAGCCGATGGAACTGGTCGGGCAGGGCTCCAAACGCGCGATCGGCCGGCCGAGCCAGACGGATGTCACGCTTGACCTGTCCGGCCTGACCGGCGTGACCCTCTACGAACCCGCAGAGCTTGTCCTCTCGGCGCGTGCCGGCACGCCAATTGCCGAAATAGAGAAGCTGCTGGCCGAGAACGACCAGCAGCTGGGGTTCGAGCCGATGGACTATGGGCCGCTGTTCGGACGCGAGGCCGGGCAGGGGACGCTCGGCGGCGCCATTGCCACCAACCTGTCCGGGCCGCGCCGCATCAAGGCCGGCGCCGCGCGCGACCACTTCCTCGGCCTGTCTGCGGTCACCGGCCGCGGCGACACGATCAAGTCCGGCGGCCGCGTGGTGAAGAACGTCACCGGCTACGACCTGTGCAAGCTTCTCGCCGGTTCGTGGGGCACGCTCGCGGCCATGACCGACGTCACCATCAAGGTGCTGCCGCGCGCGGAGACGGAAGCCACCGTTCTGGTCGAGGGCCTCGACGACGCTGCTGCCTGTGCCGCCATGGCTGCCGCCATGGGCTCGCCCTGCGATGTGTCGGGCGCTGCCCATATTCCCGATCACGTCGCGTCCTGGTTCACCGGCCTGTCGCAGCCCGAGGCAGCGACGGCGCTGCGGCTGGAAGGACATGCGCCCTCGGTCGCCCACCGCAAGAACGCCCTGGCTGCGCTGATGAAGCCGTTCGGGCCGGTGACGATCCTGGATGAGGCCACCTCCCGCGCGCTGTGGCGCGACGTGCGCGAGGCCAGGCCGTTCACCGGGGAGGCGGCACGCCTGCGACCCCTCTGGAGAATCTCTGTCTCGCCGGCGCACGGGCACCAGATCGCCGCAGCGATCACGCCGGCCGCGCAGATGTTCTACGACTGGGCCGGCGGGCTGATCTGGGTGGCCATGCCCCATGCCGAGGAGCCCAGCGCCGCCGCCATCCGCGCTGCGGTCGGGCGGACCGGCGGCCACGCCACGCTGGTACGCGCGCCGGCTGCCGTGCGCGCCGTGGTCGACGTGTTCGAACCGGAGGAGGCCGGGGTCGCCGCCCTGGGCCGGCGCGTGAAGGAAAGCTTTGATCCGAAGGGCATCCTCAACCCCGGCCGCATGCGGGCGGGGGTGTGAATGGCTCAGGCGTTGCCCACATAACGGCGGAATCAAGTGTAGGCCGCATGCAGACCACGTTCTCCCTCGCCCAGCTTGCCGACCCACAAGTCGCGGAATCGGAAAAGATCCTGCGCGCGTGCGTGCATTGCGGCTTCTGCACCGCAACCTGCCCGACCTATGTGCTGCTCGGTGACGAACTCGACAGCCCGCGCGGCCGCATCTACCTGATCAAGGACATGCTGGAGCAGGAGAAGCCTGCCACCCGGCAGGTGGTCAGACATATCGACCGCTGCCTCTCCTGCCTCGCCTGCATGACGACCTGTCCCTCCGGCGTGCACTACATGCACCTGGTCGATCACGCCCGCGAATACATCGAGAAGACCTACAGGCGGCCGCTCGCCGACCGCGCCATCCGTGCGCTGCTGGCGCGCGTTCTTACCGATCCGGTCCTGTTCCGCATTGCAGCCGTCGGAGGCAAACTTGCCCGTCCGCTGGCGCCAGTGCTGCAGGCCATCGGGCTGAAGCGGATGGCGGCCATGCTGCGGCTTTCCCCCCGCGCCAGGCTGGCGCCGCCAGCCGAGCGCGCCCGGGTCTATTCGCCGACGGGCCGCCGCCGCGGCCGCGTCGCCCTGCTGGCCGGTTGCATCAATCCGGTGCTCGCGCCATCGACCAACGAGGCCGCCATCCGGTTGCTCAACCGCCACGGCATCGAGGTCGTTGTGGCCGAAGGCGAAGCCTGCTGCGGCTCGCTCGTTCACCACATGGGCCGCGAGGAGCAGGCGCTGGCACAGGCGCGCAACAATATCGATGCATGGACCCGCGAGATTGAAGCCGGCGGTCTAGATGCCATTCTGGTCACCGTGTCCGGCTGCGGCACGACAGTGAAGGACTATGGCTTCATGCTGCGCGGCGATCCGGCCTATGCCGGCAAGGCGGCGCGGATTTCCGACCTCGCCAGGGACATCAGCGAGTATCTGGCGACGCTGGAACTCAGGCCGGATGGTGCAGT
>CAZUDR010000415.1:0-3182 GCA_964618715.1 uncultured Undibacter sp.
ATCAGCGCGATCTGGCCGGCCGGCCCGCCGAACGAGAGGCAGCCGACCTTGAACCAGACCCTGAACGCTTCGCCGAAACTGGGCGACGGTCTTGCCGGGGCGTCCATGTCTGCCGCTTTCGTTAGGCCGCCTTGGCGGGCCAGTTGTGCTTCTCGTCGGCGGCAAAGCGCAGCCAGGCGAACAAGGCATCATAGATCATGAAGCCGCGTTGCAGCAGCCCGTGGTCGTCGTCGCCGGCCAGCGCTGACAGACCGATCGCCACCGCGTGAAGCCCGGCGGCTTCCGCAATCAGGTCGGGCCGCGCCGTATCGGCGCCGCGCACGATGAGGGCAAGCCGTGCCAGCGACGGTTCTTTGTCGAGACCGAACAGCCTGAGCATGGTGTCGAAGGTGCAGCGCTCGCCTTCATGGCTCAATTCGACGTCCTTGATGTCGAACGGGATGGCCCCGCATTCGCGCGCGACATTCTCCACCTGGTCGGGATCAACGAAAAGAAAGCGCGCTTCCGGGTCGAGAAACCGGCGGACCAGCCAGGGGCAGGCGACGCGGTCGAGCTTCGGCCGCCGCCGCGTGACCCACAGGCTTGGCCGCCCGGGCGCGATGCGGTCGAGCTCGCCTTTTGCGACGAAGGGCAGACCGGCCGCGGCCCAGGCCTGATAGCCACCCTGCAACAGGCGCGCATCGAATCCGTCGGCGCGCAGTTGCGCGACGGTCGACTGGCTCATCTCGTGGCCGGCCTTGCAGGCGACCACAAGCGGCCGTGCGCGGTCGAGCGCTGCCGACCATTGCCGGACTGCGGCGGCATCACGCCACAGCGCACCCGGCAGCAGATCGGGTGATTGCGTAAAGGCATCGCGACGGCGCACGTCGACAATGAGCGGCGCCTGCAGTGTCGAGACCGCGTTCCAGAGATCGTTGGCAGATATCGAATAGCTTGCGGACAGCATAGGTCCCCTCCGTAAACGAAGGAGACGGTGCTTGGGCTCGCAAGCCTTGGAAGGAGCGGGGCGACCGTCGCTGGCCCCACAAGCATGACAATATGGCACCCGGCCGAGCGTTTCAATGCCCAATGCGCATTAGACCTGCGCGATTTCATGCCTCGCCAGCCGTTGCGGGCTTCGGTAGCGTGCCAACGGAGACGGGTATGACGAGCCAGATCGATCTCGGCGGGCGCAATGCGGTAATCACCGGCGGTGCGCAGGGCATTGGCCGCGCCATTGCCGAGCGATTTCTCCGATCCGGCGCCCGCGTTGCACTCTGGGACCGCGATCTTGGCACGGCACGGAAGACCGCAGACGAGCTGAAGGCGCGCGGCACCGTCGTTGCCGTCGCCGCCGATGTCGGCGACTACGCCGCCGTCGAGCGTGCGCGCGACGAGACTCTGGAGGCATTCGAACGCATTGACATCCTCGTCAACAATGCCGGCATCTCCGGACCCAACGTGCCGACTTGGGAATATCCGCTGCAGGCCTGGCGCGACGTGATGACGGTCAACCTCGACGGCCCGTTTCACTGCTGCCGCGCGGTGGCGCCGGGGATGGTCGGGCAGAACTACGGCCGCATCGTCAACATCGCGTCGATCGCGGGCAAGGAAGGCAACCCGAACGCGCCGGCCTATTCCGCCTCGAAGGCGGCGCTCATCGCGCTGACCAAGACGCTCGGCAAGGAGCTCGCCGCCTACGACATCGCGGTTAACTGCCTGACGCCGGCAGCAGCGCGCACGGCGATCTTCGACCAGATGACGCAGGAACATATCGACTTCATGCTTTCGAAAATTCCGCGCGGGCGCTTTGTCACCGTCGAGGAGATCGCCGGTCTCGCCGCCTGGTGCGCCTCGGCGGAGTGCTCCTTTACCACCGGCGCGGTGTTCGACATCTCCGGTGGACGGGCGACCTATTGACTGACGTGACGATCCAGCGCCGCCAGCGGCTGACAGGCATCGCGCTGATGTGCTGCGCGGTGGCGCTGTTTGCCGTCCTCGATGCCACGGCGAAATACCTCAACCTCTCCATGGATCCGCTGCAGGTCGCCTGGGCGCGCTACACCAGCGCCTTCCTGCTCACGCTCATCGTCTCCAATCCGTTCACCACGCCGGGGTTGCTGCGCACCGCGCAGCCCGGGCTGCAGATTGTGCGCGCGCTGATCCTGGTCGGCTCGACCGCGCTCAATTTTCTCGCCCTGGTCTGGTTGCAGCTCGACGAGGCACTGTCGATCATCTTCACCGTTCCGTTCATCGTTGCGGCCGTGTCGGGCCCGATGCTGGGCGAATGGATCGGCTGGCGGCGATGGTCGGCGATCGCCTTCGGCTTCTGCGGCGTGCTGGTGATCACGCGGCCGGGGCTCGGCGGCATGCATCCGGCCGCGCTGTTCTCGCTCGGCGCGGCGATCTGCTACGGACTTTATGCGGTGATCACGCGCATCGTGTCGCGCACGGATTCCAACCAGACCTCGCTGTTCTACGGCAACATGATTGGCGCGCTGGTCATGCTGCCGGTCATTCCTTTCGTGTGGCAGAAGCCGTCAAACTGGATCATCGCCCTGATGATGGCAGGAACCGGAATCCTCGGCAGCCTCGGCCATTTCTGCCTGATCGCCGGACACAAGCTGGCGCCAGCCTCGGTGCTGTCGCCCTTCGTCTACACGCAACTGATCTGGGTGGTGATCCTCGGGTTCCTTGTGTTCGGACAGGTGCCCAGCGGCTGGACCATGGCGGGCGCGGCCATGGTCATCGGCTCCGGCCTCTACCTGCTCTACCGGGAACGCAAGCTGGGCAAGTCCACCACCAGCGAAGGGGTCATCGAGGGCCCGCTGGACTAGCTCCACCTTGGCCCGTCGCCTTGCGGTGGCGCATTCATCGGCGCTAAGTTCCGGCCCCTAAATGCGTTCCTGAAGGATCATTCATGGCAACAGCGAAGAACCGGTCGCCGGGACAGGCCGGACTGAACGACGACATTGGCGAGGAAAAACGCCTGGAGCTGTACCGGACCCAGGTCGTCATTCGCGAGGCCGAGCAGCGCGCCTACGATCTGTTCCTGCAGAATCTGGTCAAGGGAACCAGCCATCTATCGCTCGGTCAGGAGGCGGTGGCGGCGGGTTTCTCCGGCGCCATGAAGCCGGGCGATCTGACCTTTTGCACCTATCGCGGCCATGCCCACACGCTCGCCCGCGGCGTCAGCGTGGAAA
>CAZUDR010000415.1:3192-3476 GCA_964618715.1 uncultured Undibacter sp.
GCTGGGCGAGCTGATGCAGCGCGACAACGGGCTGATGCGCGGCAAGGGCGGCTCCATGCACCTGACGTCGGAGGAGCACGGCGTCATGGGCTCCTACGCGATCATCGGCGCGCACCTGCCTATTGCCTGCGGCGCCGCCTGGCGCGCGCAATACAAGGGCGCCAAGGACGTTTCCGTCTGCTTCTTCGGCGACGGCACCACCAATATCGGTGCGTTCCACGAGGCGCTCAATTTCGCGGCCGTCTGGAAGCTTCCGGTGATCTTCGTCTGCGAGAACAACCTCT
>CAZUDR010000416.1:0-3468 GCA_964618715.1 uncultured Undibacter sp.
TGTTCGTCGCCATCTCGATGACATCGGGCGGCGGCGCCTGGGACAACGCCAAGAAGTACATCGAGGACGGCCATTACGGCGGCAAGGGCTCCGAGGCCCACAAGGCCGCCGTCACCGGCGACACCGTCGGCGATCCCTACAAGGACACGGCCGGTCCGGCGGTGAACCCGATGATCAAGATCACGAACATCGTGGCGCTGCTGCTGCTGGCCGTGCTCGCGCACAGCTGAACCTGCCCCGGCTCTCCAATGACAAAGGGCCCGCTTTCGAGCGGGCCCTTTTTGATTTTCGGGTGCGCTTCGCGCATCAGGGGCCCGAGGGGCCCGACGCGAACGGGTTCAGGTTCGTGAACATGCGGCTGAGGAAGTTCAGTTCCTGTCCGCCGGTCGGCGTCGTCTGCGACACGAAGTCGAAGATCTTGCCGTCCTTGAGTCCGTAATTGGCCAGCCGTCTGACCCGGCGCTCCTTGTCGAAATAGACCGCGATCACCCGCTGATCGACTATTTCCTGCGGCAGGAAGGCGTCGGCGCGCTCGGTCTTCTGCGAGATGTAATAGAAGGCCTCGCCACTCACCGTGGCGACCGTGGACGGCGTGCCGAGCACGATCAGCACCTGCTCCTGCGTCGCGCCGATGGGGATCTGCTCCAGCGCGCCTTGCTGCAGCACGTATCCGCGCTGGAAGGTCTCGCTCAGGGCGCCACAGCCGGCGAGCGCCAGCGCGCCGGCGATCGCGAGCGCGGGCGCGGTCAGGCGATGCGATGTCAGCGTCAATCCCGGTCTCGACCCCTGCATATTTGGCCTTGCATCGGTGCGGGGCATGACTTAACCGGCGGCGAGCCGCGGGTTAGCCGCATATCCAAACCGATGATTTTCCCCCTGTTTCGCCGCCGCACGCGGCCCGACACCATTTCGGCCCTGTATGGCACCATCGTGGCGCAGGCGCGAATGCCGCGCTTCTACCAAGAATACGCGATCCCCGACACCGTGATGGGCCGTTTCGACCTGATAGTCCTGCATCTGGCGCCGGTGCTGGACCGGATCGCCGGGGAATCGGCGCTGCGCGACGTGGGGCAGGGGCTATTCGACCGGTTCTGGCAGGATATGGACCATAATTTGCGCGAGATGGGCGTGGGCGACCTGGCGGTCCCCAGGCAGATGCGGGGGCTGGGCGAAGCCTATTACGGCCGCGCCCAGGCCTACCGGGCCGCGCTGGCCTCCGCCGAAAACGACGCGCTGACGGACGCTGTCGCCCGCAACGTCTATGGCGGTACGCCGGCGGAACCGGATGCGCCGCGCCGGCTTGCCGCCTATATGCGGGAGATGGTCCGGGACCTCGCCGCGCAGGGCGCGGCGGACCTGGCGGCCGGGCGTGTGCGCTTTCCCGGCCCCGTCCCGGCCAACACAGAACGCGAGCTCTGATTTGGGATGGACAAGACCGGCAGTCCCTGGAGCGTGCCCGTGACCGTGGACGAGATCCCGGACACCGGCCTGCATATGGAGATCGAGGCAGCGCCGGATATCCGCGCGGCGATCGCCGCGCTTGCCGGCGTGCCGGAGGTGGTCGAGCTTGCCGCCGTGTTTGATCTCGCCCGGCATGGCGCGGGCGTGTACGTCGTCGGGCGGGTGCACGGCAAGGTGAGCCAGACATGCGTCGTCACGCTCGATCCGGTCGAGAATGACATCGACGAGGCCATCGATGTGCGGTTTGTCCCGGATGCCGACGTGGCGGGCGCGGCTGGACACGGTGTTCAGACTCCGGTTGAAGATGAGGAACTTCCCGAACCGCTCATCGGCGGCGCGGTGGATCTCGGCGCGCTGGCGACCGAGTTTCTTGTCCTCGGCATCGACCCCTATCCGCGCAAGCCGGGCGCCGAATTCAGCCCGCCGGCGGCGGCTGAGGCAGGCGAGCATCCCTTCGCCGCCCTGGAGGCGCTGAAAAAGCGCTTGGGCAGCGGCGGCAAGTGAGCGCCAGCGAGCCGTGGATCGCCTCCGCAACCGGCTTGTCTCACCCGGCACACAGGCTATGGTCGCTCACGTGCAAGACCGTCCGATGACCGTACTGTCGGCGCATTTGTTGACGCCGCCGAGGTCGCCCCATGCCCGCTAAGGTCCGCATCGCACTCGACGCCATGGGCGGCGACCATGGTGCCACGGTCGTGGTGCCGGGCGCGGACATTGCGCTCACGCGCCATCCCGACATCGAGTTCCAGCTGTTCGGCGACGACCGGCAGATCCACCCGCTGCTCGACAAGCTGCCGCGGCTGAAGGCCGCCACGCGGGTCGTGCACACCGATGTCGCCATCCGCATGGACGACAAGCCGAGCCAGGCGCTGCGCCGCGGCCGCTGGAAGTCGTCGATGTGGCTTGCCCTCGACGCGGTGAAGAAGGGCGAGGCCGACGCCGCCGTCTCCGCCGGCAACACCGGCGCGCTGATGGCGATGGCGCGGTTCAACCTGCATATGATCGAGGGCATCGAGCGGCCCGCCATTGCGGCCATCTGGCCGACCATCCGCGGAGAATCCGTCGTGCTCGACGTGGGCGCGTCGATCGGGGCCGATCAGGACCATCTGGTCAATCTCGCCGCCATGGGCGGCGCGATGGCGCGCGTGCTGTTCGACGTCGACCGCCCCACCGTCGGCCTGCTCAATGTCGGCGTCGAGGAGATCAAGGGGGTCGAGCAGGTGCGCGAGGCCGGCCGCATCCTGCGCGAGGGCAACTTCCCGCACATCCGGTATCACGGCTTTGTCGAGGGCGACGACATCGGCAAGGGCACCGTCGACGTGGTGGTCACCGAAGGCTTCACCGGCAACGTGGCGCTGAAGACGGCGGAGGGCACCGCGCGCCAGCTCGGCGAATACCTGCGCGCGGCGATGAGCCGGACCTGGACCGCGCGGCTCGGCTACGTGCTTGCGCGGCAGGCCTTCCGGACCCTGCGCGAGAAGATGGATCCGCGCCGCTCCAACGGCGGCGTATTCCTCGGCCTCAACGGCATCGTGATCAAGAGCCATGGCGGCACCGACGCCGAAGGCTTCGCCGCGGCGATCGATATCGGCTACGACATGGTGCGCTACGGCCTGCTCGCCAAGATCGGCGAGTCGGTGGCGCAGGACCTGCAGGCCAATGCGACGGCGCGCGTGGCGGGCGGAGCAGCCTCGTGACAGTGACGCGTTCCGTGGTGCTCGGCTGCGGCAGCTATCTGCCCGCCCGCATCCTCACCAATGACGAACTCGCGCGCTCGGTGGAGACCACCGACGAATGGATCGTGCAGCGCACCGGCATCCGCGAGCGCCGCATCGCGGCGGCCGGCGAACTGACCTCCGACCTGGCGCTGAACGCCGCGCGCAACGCGCTGGCCCACGCCCGCGTCGAGGCCGACACCATCGATCTCATCGTGGTGGCGACATCCACCCCCGACCAGACCTTTCCGGCCACCGCGGTGTCGGTGCAGGCCGGGCTCGGCATCACCCG
>CAZUDR010000417.1:0-3460 GCA_964618715.1 uncultured Undibacter sp.
GCCGATTTGGAGCGAGGGGAAACGCACGCCACCGTACGCGCACAGCACGCTCATGGGCCCGTCCGGGGCCCGGACCAGGTTATTGACTCTGGGGATACGAGATGCCTAGACGCCGCAAACCGAATCACGGAGCAAACTGACTATAACGCGCCCGATTCCGCACGCCAAAGGCATCGTGTGTCGGGAGTGAGCCGTGATTTGCCTTGGCCTCGCAACCGCGCGGACGTGAATCTCCACAGCCAATACTGCGTCACACTGACTCAGCGGTGGATAACTTCGCGGTAAGACCGACGGCGGAAGGGGCCGATTTCGCGTGGCCGCGATCAAAAAAATTGCGCTCAGTCGAAGAGGCTCGACACCGACTCCTCGGATGCTGTGCGGGCGATCGCTTCTCCGATCAGCGGCCCGATCGGCAGCAGCCGGATGTTGCCCGCACCCAGCACCTCCCTGGTCGCCTCGATCGAGTCCGTGATCACCAGTTCCTTCAGCTTTGACTTCGACACCCGCGCGACCGCGCCGCTGGAGAGCACACCGTGGCTGATATAGGCGTAGACATCCTTGGCGCCCTGCGCCAGCAGCGCGTCGGCCGCATTCACCAGCGTGCCGCCGGAGTCGACGATGTCGTCCACCAGCACACAGGTGAAGCCGTCGACCTCGCCGATCACGTTCATCACCTCTGACTCGCCGGGACGTTCGCGTCGCTTGTCGATAATGGCGAGCGGCGCGTTGATGCGCTTGGCGAGCCCGCGCGCGCGCGCCACGCCGCCGACGTCGGGGGACACGACCATGACGTTTTCGAGATCGAAGCGTTCCTTGATGTCGCGCACCATCAGCGGCGAGGCGTACAGATTGTCGGTCGGAATGTCGAAGAAGCCCTGGATCTGGCCGGCGTGCAGATCGAGCGTCATCACCCGGTCGGCGCCGGCGCGGGTGATCAGATTGGCGACGAGCTTGGCCGAGATCGGCGCGCGCGGGCCCGGCTTTCGATCCTGTCGTGCATAGCCGAAATAGGGGATTACCGCAGTGATGCGGCGTGACGAAGCGCGCCGCAAGGCGTCGATGATGATCAGCAGCTCCATGAGATGGTCATTGGCCGGAGCCGATGTCGACTGGACGACGAAGACGTCGGCCCCCCGGACGTTCTCCTGGATCTCGACGAAGATCTCCATGTCGGCGAAACGTCGCACGACGGCATCGGTCAGCGAGGTCTTCAGGTAGTCCGCGATCGCCTGCGCCAGAGCGGGATTGGAATTGCCGGCGACGAGCTTGATCGCTCCGTTCTTGCCCGCCATCCAAAATCCCTCACGTTGAAATCGCATTTCGTCACATCACAGGCGGCGTGGTCATAACAAGGCGGGCAGGGAGGGGCAATACGGGCGAAAACCGCGTCCTGCGCCCATCCCGTATTCAGTTTTCCCCGCTGGCCGCGACGGCAACCGTCTCCCGCGCGGAGGCGGCCATCGGCGGTGGCCGGCGCGGCGGAAGCGGCACCGCACCGCCGGCCGCGGCTTCCCTGGCAGGCAGAGGATCGGCGAGGGGACGGAAGATCCTGAATATACCGGCGGCCTCGGGCGAGGACGTATTGGGTGCGGCCGCTACCACCCTGGGCCCCGCCGGTGCGCCCGGCGCCACTTCGGGCCCGGTCAGGAAGGCAGCGAGCTTGCCCATGCTGGTGTTGGCGATCCGTTGCAGCATGGCGTCGTCGGCAACCTGCCAGCCCTTGAGCTTGCCCTTCACGGTTTCCGTGCCGCTGATGCGCAGGGCGCGCCGCTCGTCCTTGTCGAACACGTCCCAGACCCAGGAGATTGTGGTTTTGCCCCTGTCCATCTCGGCGGCGAGATAACCCCGGACGCGATAGGCCGACGTGCCATCACGCGAAACAACGGCGAGCCGGCGTGTTTTTGCCTCACTGTTGAGGCTTTGCACCAGCGTCTGGAACTGCGCGGGTGGCAGGCCATCAACGGACTCGAAGGCGACGGTCGCGCCGCGCGGCTGTGCGACGGAGAATTCCGGTTGGCCATTGAGATTGCAGCCGGCGAGCATGGTCGCGCAGGCGACGCCCATGACGCCACGCCGACATACGAAACACGCCGCCGCGCGCAAGGCGCCACGGCTCCAACCCCACTGCATCGATACCCCTGCGGCCTGTCTACCGTCCGATCACTGCGGCCGTGGCCAACGGTAGCGGCTGGAACCTGCCGGAGTCCAGCAATCCGGGGTCAGTTGGGCATTGGCAGCCGCCTTATTCCGCCAGCGCGATCGCGTTGATATGGCGGCCATAGTCCGGCTCGCGCAGAAGGGTCGTGCGCCGGTAGCTGTAGAAGCGCTCGGGCTCCGCGTAGGTGCACAGGCCGAGGTCCTCGAAATTTGCGATCCCGGCCCGTTGAATTCCCTCGGCGATGTATCCGGCAAGGTCGAACATGGCGTGGCCGGCGCGCGCCGAAGGCGTGAAAAACCGGGCGTTGCCCGGATCAGCGGCGAGAAAGCGGTCAACGAATTCCGGGCCGACCTCGTAATTCGGCTGCCGGATGGTGGGGCCAAGCGCCGCGACAATGCGCGTGCGGCTGGCGCCCAGCTTTTCCAGGGCGGCGACGGTCGCTTCGATCACGCCACCGAGGGCGCCGCGCCACCCGGCGTGGGCTGCGCCGATCACTCCGGCTTCGGCGTCTGCAAACAGCAGCGGCCCGCAGTCGGCGGTGGAAACTCCGACCGCCAGCGCCCGCACGCGCGTAACCACCGCGTCGGCGCGCGGCCGATCTGTTGCGCTCCACGGCTCTTCGGCGACCACGACGTCGGGTGAATGAATCTGGTAGGGCGTGAGCAGGCGATCGGGCGCGACGCCCAGCGCGGCCGCCATGCGGGTGCGGTTCTCGTTGACCCGAGCCGGTGCGTCGTCGGAACCGACGCCGCCGTTGAGGGTGGCATAGAGCCCCTGCGACACGCCTCCGTCGCGGGTGAAGAAGCCATGACGGACGGGCGGGAGCCGGGCGAGCGAATGAGCCTGCAACATGAGCGATCGCCTGTTCACGGAATCCGGGCCGCTGTTCGACGGTGACAATTGCGCGCGCGGGACATGGTTGCAATGGCGCGTCAGTGTTCGAAGGCAGGCGGTACGCCAAGCGACGGATGGGCAAAGGCGGCGGCCTTGAACAGGCCGCCCATGTCGTTGCGCCCGTAGCCGGTAAGCCTCACCAGCGCGCGGTCGATGGTGTCGGCAACCGCGGGCGCGGCGCGGGACTTGAGCTTTTCCGCGCGCGTGTCGATACCAAGCCGTTGCAGCAGACGCGCCTGGTCGATCGGGCCAAAACCGTTGGCGCCCATCGCCTCGACACCCCGCCTGAGCGCCTCGAAATCCACATGGGCGGTAATGTCGAATGTTCCCGGCGCCGACAGAACGTTGGCATAGGCATGCCGGCCGACGGCCTGCAGCGTGTCGCCGACCGCGCTGTCCGCGTGGCCG
>CAZUDR010000418.1:0-3447 GCA_964618715.1 uncultured Undibacter sp.
CTGATGATGCTGACGTCAGCGAGGGCGTTGCTGTCAGCGTCGATCTCTCCGGCAGCCTTCTCGCGCCTGCCGGTGACAAAAGCAGCGACGGCATTGTCGGCTATCGTGCCAAGCGCCACACCGGGCTGATCGATGTCGAGCGTCGCGGCGGCTATGCGGTGCTCGATTTCTGGGAGCCGATGACCGCGCGGCCCGACAAGACCCTGATCCTCGATCCCAACGAGTTCTACATTCTGGCCTCGAAGGAGGCGGTGCAGGTACCGCCTGACTATGCCGCCGAGATGGTCCCTTTCGACCCGCTGGTCGGTGAATTCCGCGTGCACTATGCCGGTTTTTTCGATCCCGGATTCGGCTATGCCGGTGCCGGCGGGACCGGCGCGCGCGCAGTGCTGGAAGTGCGCTCGCGCGAGGTGCCGTTCATCCTCGAGCACGGGCAGATCGTCGGACGACTTGTCTACGAGAAAATGCTGGCGAGGCCAGATACGCTCTACGGCCAGGGCATCGGCTCCAATTACCAGGCGCAGAGCCTGAAGCTGTCAAAGCATTTCCGAAGCTGACCACGCGCGTGACGCTCTAGCGTCGCGCGCCCGTTGTTTCGGCCTGGGCGTCTGACGCGACCGCGCTCTCGCGCGGCGTGAGACGATACCAGGCCACCTGTCCGGCGGCGAACTGGGCGCGTCCGCGTTTCGACCACATGGGCGGGGCGTGATCGCCGACGATCAGGATTTCGGCCGGCCAGACCGCGGGATCGAGGGCGATCGTCGACATCGTCCGGAAGAAATCGTGCCAGAGTTCGGCCATGCGGCAGACGGTCAGGTTGCCAAATTCGCTACCGCCACGTTCGCAGTGAAAATCGGTCCGCGCATCGCCGGGTGCGACGGGAACGTGGGTATTGAGCGTCACCCAGTAGATGAAGCGAGGCTTGCCGGAAGCGGCCATTTCCCGCGCGCTGCCGAGAATCGCCGGCGCCAGGTCGGCATCGCAGATACCGCGCCAGGCGCCGCCGCATTGGCGCTTGTTGCGGGCGGCAAGGTCCTCCCCGAACAGCCTCTTGTCGAAGCCGACCAGCGGATACCACGTGTTGCGTTCGAACATGCCGCCGGAGAAGGCGTGCACGGCGATGTTCGTATAGCCGCGCTGACGCAACAGTTCCGGCAGGCAGGAATATCCGTAGCTTGGAGCGAACTCGGCGTAGAACGCACGGGTATCGCAAAGCTCGCGCATTTCACCCGCGGTGGTCGAGCCGTAGTAGACGGTATGGCCGGAACTCACATCGTATCTGCCGGTGATGCGCCGATCAAAGATCGGTGCGGCAATGCGGTCACGCGCGACGGGGCTTTTCAGGTAGCCGAGCCCCTCGACGAGCACGAGCACAACATTGCGGCCCTTGCTGCCGGCGGCTGCATTGAATCCGGAGAGTTCGGCGGCGGACGCGACCGGCTGGTTGCGCCCGAACATCGAGCCGAACTGATAGTGAATCGAATAGTTGGTAACGTAATCGAGCGAGGCCAGGAACAGCGCGGCGCCGGCCAGCAGTCCGATATTGGCGCGCGCGAGAACTGACCGTTGCCTGAGCAGATAAAGCGAGGCAAAGGTCGTCATCGTCAACACGCCGATCAGCGAGAAATAGAGCGGCGAGGCGAAAAAACGAATTCGGCGGGCCTGGTCGAGTGCGGCCATCAGTTCGGTTGGTGCGAGCCCGAACATGAGCGACAGGGTGCGGATCATGTCGAACGTCAGCACCACAAGAAACAGGGCCACTGTCAGCGCAAACGGAATCCGCCGCGCGCAAATCGCAACGGTCGCATAGAGCATGATTGCTCCCGTGCGGGGCGGCAGCCCGATGTCGACGAGAGAGCTCAGGCTCACCAGCGACAACAGGTTGGGCAGGATCAGTCCGCCCGCCAGCAGCGCGAGATTTGGCGATCGCATCAGCCCGGGGCGGCCGAACCGGCGTTGGAAGAACCGGCGCACCACCCCTGCGGGCAGAACGGCTGCGGGCATGGGGGCGTCAGTCATGACGGGCGGTTCCGGACGTGTTTGCGACGAGTCCGCAACCTAGTCGCGAAACGTAAAGACGCGATTGAGCGAAAGGTAAAATAAACCGGCTTTGCCGGTTAACGCTCGGCAAGGAATTGATGGCCGGTTCGCCAGCTGCTTGTCGGGCAGTCTTTTGCCATCGGGGCAATGCCGATATAGTCGGGATGTGCAATCGGCGCTTTGCGGGCGTAGTTCAATGGTAGAACGGCAGCTTCCCAAGCTGCATACGAGGGTTCGATTCCCTTCGCCCGCTCCAGGCACTCCAGTCCTTTTGGGTGTGTAGCTGGTTGCCGGTATTGCAAGTTATGTTCACCTTTCGTTGAGCATCCACCCACGTTTCGAAGCGGATGGGGCGTGGGTCTGTCTTTTGGGGTGCCTGAAGCAGGAGGGATGACCTCGCGGTGGCGTTTCGACGGTGGTTTCTTCGACGGAATCCTGAGGACTTGCCTAACGCCCTTGCGATCAGGAGTATTCGAGTCCTTCAGCGTCGTCATCTCGAGTTTTATTCCCAGTCCTTTTCCCTGTTAGTCGGTCAAGTTTCCCTGATTTGCTTCTGATGGTCCGCGGGGACCTCCAGCCGCCAACCGAGACGGGCGTGCCGAAGAATAAGATAACTGCTGAACAGGATCAGACAGCCTCCCAATACCGGGCGGGCCACGCCACCCATCATGAGCAACGGCAGCGAAATCGCGATCGACAGCAGTGCCGGGTAAGCAAGCGTCCATTTCGCCTTGCCGCGCTGCCGCTGGTAAAGCGGGAACAGGCACGAAAAAGCCCCCAGTATGAGAAAGAACAGCGACCAGGGCCGGGTCAGGAAGAGCATCAGGTTGTCGGAAATCGACAGCGCACGGTTGAGGTTAAGCTCGGCGATATGGCCGAGCACCACGCCGAGGATCATCGGTGCCAGCGGGAAGCCGAGCGTTTTCATGGTGTAGCCGACGATGCCGAAGATCAGCAGCGTCCAGAGGTCGAAGGTGATGTTGTTGAGCGCGAATATGCCGATGGCACAATAGGCCAGGATCACCGAAGCGAGCACGTACATACGCAGCCGCGTCACCAGCACAAAGACGCGCAGGCACACGGCCTGCAAACCAACCATCACGAAGTTGGCGAGGAAAAAGGAGATGAAGATCGAATAGGCGATCACCGGCTGTTCGATGATGAAAGAGGGGCTGGGGATCACGTCGTGGATGAGCAAGGCGCCCAGCATGATGGCGGTGATGATGTCGCCGGGGATGCCAAGCGCCATCATGGTAATCAGTGCGCCGCCGGCGGTGGCGTTGTTGGCCGCCTCCGAGGCAATGATGCCGTCGGGTGCACCGGTGCCGAATTCCTGCGGTGTCCTGGAGGCCTTCTTGGCCTGATCGTAGGACAGGATGTTGGAGATCGAGCCACCCGCGGCCGGCA
>CAZUDR010000419.1:0-3446 GCA_964618715.1 uncultured Undibacter sp.
GGTCGAGCAGCACCATCCAGACCAGGCAGTAGATCCAGACGGCGACGATGGCGCCGGCCGGGATGGCCGGCACGCCGATGCCGAACAGGCAGACCAGCACGGCGACCACCTGCGTCGCGACGATCGCCCAGAACAGCCGCGCGCTCGGATAGGGCGGCTGGAACAGGGAGCGCTTGGTGCGCACGACGAACAGCAGCAGATGGCCGCCGACGGCGAGCTGCAGGAACATGACGGTCTGCAGCTGCGTCCTGTCGATCGACACCGCGTGCAGCGTCGCCGGATCGGCGATCCAGTGCAGGCCGATCACCAGCAGGGCGAAGGTCTCGACGATCGACAAGAGGCCCATGATCGAGGCGAACAGGATGATGTGGTGCATGTTCCAGCGCACCGGCGCGGGCGATGCCGGCACGTTGTCGTAGGCGATGGTCATGATCGGGATGTCGTCGAGCAGGGCGAGCGCCACGATCATGATGGCGGTGATGGGCTGGAACTGGAACAGGACGATCGATCCGACCACCAGCACCATGATGTCGAGCGTCATGGCGATGCGGTAGTGGATGTAGCTCTCGATGCGCTCGAAGATCTGCCGCGACATGCGCACCGCGTTGACGATGGTCGACAGTCCCGGCGCGGTGAGGATCAGCGCGGCGGCGCTGCGCGCCGCGTCGGTGGCGCCGCTGACGGCGATGCCGCAGTCGGCCTGCTTGAGCGCCGGCGCGTCGTTGACGCCGTCGCCGGTCATGGCCACGTTATGCCCGCACGCCTGCAGCGCCTTGACGATCGCGTATTTGTGCTGCGGGAACACGCGGGCGAAGCCGTCGGCGCGCTCGACCGCTTCCATGGTCTCGCGGCTGAACGCGGCCGGCTTTGAATCCGTTCCGAACACGTCGCTGGCCACCACCAGATGGTCGCCCATGCCGAGCTGGCGGGCGATCTGGTCGCCGATCGCCACGTCGTCGCCGGTGACCATCTTGACGTTGAGGCCGAGCTGTTCGACCTCGGCGATGGTGGCCTTCGCGTCCGGCCGCGGCGGGTCCATCAGCGAGACAAGGCCGGTGATCTGCCAGTTGGTCCCGTCGTCCGAGCGGGCCACCCCGAGCGCGCGGTAGCCCTTGCCGGCCAGCGCATCGACCGTGCCCTGGTAGCGTTGCGCCGTCGCCGGATCCGGCTTCGCCATCGCCGCGATCGCCGCCGGCGCGCCCTTGGCGTAGTGCCGCGTCCTGCCGTCGGCGTCGACGACGGTCGCGATCGTGCGCTTGCTCACCGGGTCGAACGGAACGAACGCCGTCTGCCGCGCCTTGCCGATCGCGTCGCGGCTGCCGGCGGCCTTCAGCACGGCGACGTCGATGGCGTCCTCGCTGCTCTGCTGCGTCGCCAGCGCGGCGTCGAGCAGCACCTCGTCCTCCTTCGCCGAACCGAACGGGATGCTCGCCTGCACGGTGAGCCGGTTCATGGTCAGCGTGCCGGTCTTGTCGCTGCACAGGATGTCGACGCCGGCCAGCTCCTCGATGGCGGACAGCCGCGACACGATCGCCTTCTGCAGCGACAGCGCGTAGGCGCCGATCGCCATGGTGACCGACATCACCGCCGGCAGCGCGACCGGGATCGACGCGATCAGCAGCACGAGGACGTATTGCGAGATGCGCCCGAACTCGCCCAGGCTCCAGTTGCCGGCGACGACGAATTCGCGATAGGCCTGCACGCCGATGAGCAGCGCGGCCAGCACGAAGGCGAGCACCAGCAGGAAATCGCCGACCTGCGTCACCGCCTTCTGCGAATGCGACACCGCGCCCGCCGCGCCGACAAGTTTCGCTGTGCGGCCGAAGAACGTCCGGTTGCCGGTCGCGGTGACGACACCGCTCATGGTGCCCTGCTTGGCGATGCTGCCGGAGTAGGCCTCGTCGCCGGGCTTCTTCGACACCGGCAGCGATTCCCCGGTCAGCGCCGCCTGGTCGCAGCTCAGGTATTCGCCGTCGATCAGCACGACGTCCGCCGGCACGATCTGCCCCGCCGAGATGCTGACCACGTCGCCCGGCACCAGCCCGGCCGCCGCGATGCTGGCCCACTGTCCGTCGCGCAGCACGCGCGCGGTCGGCGCCAGTCCCTTCTTCAGCGCGGCCAGCGCATCGGCGGCCTTGCTGTCCTGCCAGAAGCCGACCGCCGCATTGTAGACCAGCAGGCCGGTGACCACGACGAAGTCCGGCCAGTCGCGCCGCAGCGCGGAGATGATGGCGGCGGCCTCGATCAGGAACGGCAGCGGTCCCCAGAAATAGGCGGCCAGCTTGTGCCACCGGCTTTCCGTCCGCTCCTCCAGCGCGTTCGGTCCGTACTGGGCGAGACGCTGCTTCGCCTCGTCCGAACTCAGTCCCTCCTTGCTGGAATGAACGTCGTTGAACGCCGCTGCGATCCGGTCGGCCGGCGATGCTGTGTCCGCGGCAGCTGACGGCGCGTGTGCGGTCTCACTCATACGCGTTCTGCCCCCTTGGGCCGGTCACCGGGTCGCGATCAGATCGTGCAGCAGGGTCCCTCGATGTGGCGGAAGGTGCGTCGCCGGCCGCGGCGTGGCCCGGACCGATTGTCCCGGCCGGTGTTGACGCGCATCAGCTTCGCCGCCGGCAGTAACGCGATGAAATGTCGGCAAAAACTGACGGGTTCGACGGCCGCGAGAGTATCAGGCAAGTGACCGCGGAAGCAACCGGCGGGACCGCTGCGTCACGACAGCGTGCACCGTCAGGCGCATGTTACCCGCGACGCCGGCCGCCGGTTTTGACCGGGCGCTGGCGATCGCATGCGCTATGCTCGCTGTGAAGCGGCAGCAATGGCGCCGCGGCGACACAGGGCGCGCGGGGAGGATCCGGTCATGCAGCGCAAGCCCCGGCACAATGTCACGTCGACCGAGCACATGGTCGACTACGACCGCAACTCCTTCATGCAGGACCAGCTGGTGCGCAGCCGGGCGGACTGGCTGCGCGACGCGGTGGAGCGGATCGGGCCGGTGGCGCCGGAATTCATCGTCACCGACTACGGCTGCGGCCCCGGCCACAGCGCGCTCAATGCGGTTGCCCCGGTGATCGAGGCCTGCCGGCACATCGATCCGCGCGGCGCCGTGGTCGTCCGCCACTCCGACCAGCCGGGCAACGACTGGAACGGGCTTGTGGCGCTGGTGTTCGGTCCCGACGGCTATCAGCGCGACGCATCCGGCATCCGCACCGAGATCGTGCCCGGCTCGGGCTCGCTGGCGCTGGCCACCTGCTTTGTCGCCAGCCACTGGCTGAGCCGCGCGCTGTCGCCGTATTCGCCGGGGACCGTGTGGTTCGCCGATCTGCAGGGCGAGGCGCGGGCGGAATTTGCCGCGCTGGCCAGGGCCGACTGGACGCAGTTCCTGCGCTGCCGCGCCGCCGAGCTGCGGCCGGGCGGCATGGCCGTCGTGTCGACCATCGGCAGCG
>CAZUDR010000420.1:0-3442 GCA_964618715.1 uncultured Undibacter sp.
CATTTCAGGTGGCCGAGATGGGAACCCTTGTCGATCACCAGGCCCTCGACCTGGTGAAACATGGGCGTGTGGGTCTGGTCGGAGTCGCTCCGGTAGGTGCGGCCGGGGCAGATCACGCGGATGGGCGGCTGCTGCCCCAGCATGGTGCGCACCTGCACCGGCGATGTATGCGTGCGCAGCAGGAGCCGCGAACCGTCCGGCTTCGGAGGGAAATAGAAGGTGTCATGCATGTCCCGGGCCGGATGGCCTTCCGGGAAATTCAGCCTGGTGAAGTTGTAATCGTCGGTCTCGATGTCGGGGCCTTCCGCAACGGCAAAGCCCATGTCGGCAAAGATGGCGGTGAGCTCGTCGATCACCTGACTGATCGGATGCACGCGCCCGGCTTCCGTCGGGGGCTCGCGTACCGGCAACGTGACGTCGACTGTCTCGGTATTGAGGCGCGCATCGAGCGCAGCGGCCGCAAGCGCTTCCTTGCGCGCGGCGATGGAAGCGCCGACCTTGTCCTTCAGGCCGTTGATCGCCGGCCCCTGCGCCTTGCGCTCGTCCGGCGTCATTGATCCGAGCGTCTTGAGCAGACCGGAAATCGAGCCGCTCTTGCCGAGTGCCGACACGCGCACCGCCTCCAGCGCCGCTTCGTCATTGGCGGCGGCGATGGCGGCGAGCAGGTCCTTTTCCAGTTGCGCGATGTCCGGCATGGCGTGTCACCACTCTCGGCTTCATGCGCGGGCCCGTTCCGCGCATCCCGCTTTGGTGGGCACTGTGCCTGCCTTATCGGGTTGGCGGGGACACGCCCGGCCACGACGGTGAATAGGTCTGCTCAGCCCGGCAGCGCGGACTTGGCCTTCTCGACAATGGCCTGGAACGCGGCGGGCTCGCGGATGGCAAGATCCGAAAGAACCTTGCGGTCCACTTCCACGCCGGCCTTCGCCAGTCCGTCGATGAACTTCGAGTAGTTGAGGCCGAACGGGCGCACCGCCGCATTCAGGCGCTGGATCCAGAGCGCGCGGAACGTCCGCTTGCGCCGCTTGCGGTCGCGGTAGGCGTACTGGTTGGCCTTTTCCACCGCCTGTTTGGCAACGCGGATCGTGTTCTAGCGGCGGCCGTAATAGCCCTTGGCGGCCTAGAGAACATTCTTGTGCTTGGCGTGTGAGGTGACACCACGCTTGACGCGGGACATGGGAATTCTCCTTGCAGATGAAGCGAATGATCGACGGGAACGGGACGGCCGCTGTCGGCCGCGAGAGCACCGGTCAGCTGTTCGGCAGCCAGTACTTCTTGATGGTGTCGCCGTCGGTCTTGAACAGCACGTTGGTGCCGCGCAGGTCACGGATCTGCTTGGTGGTCCGCTTGATCATGCCGTGGCGCTTGCCGGACTGCTGGTATTTCACCTTGCCGGTCGCGGTGATCTTGAAGCGCTTCTTGGCGCCCGATTTGGTCTTCATCTTGGGCATTTGGCTCTCCTCATCGGCGCGGGCACTGCCAGGCCGAAAAATACGCTCGCGGAGGCCTGCTTGGCCTCGGAGCTGTGCTCGGGATTGAGCGGGCAATCGCCGCCACGGCAGCCCTTATCGGCCGGGCGACGAGCGGCGGCGTTATGGCAGACGCCCCGCCTGTTGACAACCGATCACATCTCGCCGCTGCCGCCGGTCGGCAGCTCGGTGCCGTCACGTACAAACGGGGTCGAACCCCACTCAAACGGAGGATGACCCGCGTATTTTGTATGCATTGGGGTGAAAGTTACCAAGTCTTCGCGGGTTGCGACCGCGCCCCGTGTGAGTTATATAAGATTTTCAAGCAAGAAAACCAATTGCGGAGAGCCCTTTTTATGAGCGGAGGGGAAGTAGTTTCCATGAACAGGCCGGTCAGCTATTCGAAGCTTAATGAAGCAAAGATGGATTTTACCGACCTGTACATGTCGAATGACCCAAGAAATTACTTCAAATACTTGGGACAACTTGACTATATTATTCCTCATCTTGCGCAGCCGGTTTTTGCCCAGTTGATCCGCGCCCGGCAGGAGTTGCAGGACGGGCCGGTCACGGTGCTCGACCTCGGCTGTTCCTACGCCATCAACGGCGCGCTCATGAAATACGCGCTCAATTACGAGGCGCTGCGCCAGCGCTACACCGCGCCGACGCTGCAGGCGCTGACCAGCGAGCAGCTGCTCGAGCTCGATCGCCACTACTACCGGGCCTGGCCGAAAAACGAGGGCGTGCGCGTCATCGGTCTCGACATTTCCGAGAACGCGATCCGCTATGCCGAGGCCTGTGGCGTTCTGGATCGCGGCCTGGCCGCGGATCTGGAAAGCCGGGACCTGACGGCGGACGAAGCCGCCGATCTCGCCGATGTCGATATCATCGTGTCGACCGGCTGCGTCGGCTATGTGACCTCCAGGACCTTCGAGCGCATTCTCAGGGCCGCCAGCCCGGGCCGTTCTCCGTGGGTCGCTTCCTTCGTGCTGCGCATGTTCCCCTTCGACGAGATCGCAGCCACGCTGGGCAAACACGGCCTGGTCACCGAGCCCTATGATGGCACGACATTTGTGCAGCGTCGCTTTGCCGGCCGCGACGAGATGGAAGCAACCATCCAGGCGGTCGAGGGACGCGGGCTTGACACCTACGGGCGCGAAGCCGAGGGCCTGTTCCACGCCAACCTGTTCGTCTCCCGGCCGCGCGAGGAAATCGAACGTCGGCCGATCCGGAAAATGATCTCCGTGGTCAGCGGGATGAACAAGCTGTGGAACGTGGGTGCCAATGTGCTTGGCAGCTACGGACCGTCTGCGCGCCGCCGCGCCCGCGCCGAGCGAAAGCAGCATTTCGCCAAGGCGCGCGCGGCGTTGTCGTAACGCGGTTCCCCCGCGTCCTCCACTTGCCTGCAAGTTGACGATTGGAGCGTCACCGGACACCGCGCGTGTCGGTGGCGCATCGGCCCCGCCTGCGTCCGGTCATCTCCGGACATGCCGGCCGTCAAATGCGCGACGCGCCACCCGTTGCCGGATGGCGCGCCCTCGAATCCCGCAAGTCGACCCGGCGTCTCAGCGCGGCGCCAGCACCATGATCATCTGCCTGCCTTCGAACCGCGGTTCCGACTCGACCTTGGCAATCGGGCCGATGTCTTCCTTCACCCGGTTCAGGAGTTGCACGCCGAGTTCCTGATGCGCCAGTTCGCGGCCGCGGAAGCGCAAGGTGATCTTGACCTTGTCGCCTTCCTCGAAGAACCGCTTCATCGAGCGCATTTTTACTTCGTAATCGTGGTCGTCGATCATCGGCCGGAGCTTGATCTCCTTGACCTCGACCACTTTCTGTTTCTTGCGTGCTTCCGCCGCTTTCTTCTGCGCCTGGTACTTGTACTTGCCGTAGTCCAGGATCTTGCAGACCGGCGGCTCGGAGTTGGGCGCGATCTCAACCAGATCGAGACCGGCATCCGCGGCACGCGCCAATGC
>CAZUDR010000421.1:0-3428 GCA_964618715.1 uncultured Undibacter sp.
CTTCAGCTCGGCGCCTCGTTCGTCGCCCGCTCCTTCTCCGGCGACAAGGAGCAGCTGGTGCCGATCATCTCGGCTGCGATCGCCCACAGGGGCGCTGCTTTCATCGACGTGATCTCGCCGTGCGTCGCCTTCAACAACCATGCCGGCTCCACCAAGAGCTTCGACTTTGTGCGCGAGCATAACGAGGCCGTGAACCGGCTCGACTACATGACAAGCCGCATGCCGATCGAGGTGAAATACGAGCCCGGCACCGTCGAAGTGGTGGAGCAACATGACGGCTCCAGGCTGGCGCTCCGCAAGATCGCTGCCGATTACGACGTGCACGACCGGACCGACGCACTCGGCTTTCTCCAGCATCATGCCGCCAAGGGGCAGATCGTCACCGGCCTGCTCTACGTCGAGGCGGAGGCGGAGGATCTGCATGCGCATCTGCGCACGGTGCAGCGCCCGCTCACCGCGCTCGGCGAAAAGGACCTTTGCCCGGGCCAGGCGGCGCTGGACCAGATCAACGCGAGCCTGCGGTAAGCTCTAACGGCCTCATGCTGAGGAGCGCTCCGCAGGAGCGCGTCTCGAAGCATGGGGCCGCCCCATCCTTCGAGACGGCCGCTACGCGGCCTCCTCAGGATGAGGCGGAAGAAGGTCCCTCATGGACAAACGCCCCGTCGGCCAATCCGGACTATCCACCGCCCCGCTGGTGCTCGGCGGCAACGTGTTCGGCTGGAACGTGGAACTGGCCACGTCCTGCGCCATCATGGACGCCTTCGTCGACGCCGGCTTCAACATGATCGATACCGCCGACAGCTATTCGCGCTGGGCGCCGGGCCATGTCGGCGGCGAGTCGGAGATCGTCATCGGCCGCTGGCTCAGGCAGTCGGGCAAGCGCGACCGGGTGCTGATCGCCACCAAGATCGGCAACGACATGGGCGAAGGCAAAAGCCTGAAGAAGGACTATGTGCGGCGCGCCGCCGAGGCCTGCCTGAGGCGGCTGCAGGTCGACTGCATCGATCTGCTGCAGACCCACTTCGACGACGAGACGACGCCGGTCGAAGAGACGCTCTCCGCCTATGCGCAGCTCATCGCACAGGGCAAGGTGCGCGCCATCGGCGCCTCCAATCTGAGCCCGGCGCGGCTGACGGCATCGCTCGCCGCCAGCCGGCAGCTCGGCATTCCACGCTACGAATGCCTGCAGCCCAATTACAATCTCTACGACCGCAGGACCTTCGAGACCGACTACGCGCCGATTGCCCGGGCGGAAGGGCTCGGCGTCATCACCTACTATTCGCTGGCCGGCGGGTTCCTCACCGGCAAGTACCGCTCGGCCGACGACGCTTCGCAAAATCCGTCGCGGGGCGGCAAGGTGAAGGCCTATTTTGATCCCCGCGGCACCGCCATTCTCAGCGCGCTTGACGAGGTGGCCGCGCGCAACAATGCGACCCCGGCGCAAATCGCCCTCGCCTGGCTGATCGCCAGACCCGCCGTCACCGCGCCGATCGCCAGCGCCACCAGCGTTGCGCAACTCGCCGAGATCATGAAGGCGCCGGCGCTGAAGCTGGCGCCGGAAGACATGGCCGCGCTCGACACGGCCGGCGCCTGAGGCAGCCTGGGCGGGCCGGGTTCCGCCAATGGAACTTTGCCCAGCACGGGGCGTTGCCGCTCCGGCATGGCCTCCACCTCTTCCTCGTCGAAAAACCACCGCGACAAGAGCGCCCCGCGGCGAAAGAGCGGGAGCGAGCACCGCGGTATCACGCGGGAAGAGGTCAAAAGCGTCGAGGAAATGTCGACGCCGCGGACGCCGGTGATCTACGAGGTGGTGCGGCGGCTGGGCGACGAGGAAATGGAGCGCCCGTACGTTTCGCTATGGTGGTCGGGCGTTGCCGCCGGCCTGTCGATCAGTTTCTCCCTCCTCGCGCAGGCGATCCTGGAGACCCACCTGCCCGATACGGAATGGCGGCCACTGGTGGCGAGCTTCGGCTATTGCGTCGGGTTCCTCATGGTCATCCTCGGGCGCCAGCAGCTGTTCACCGAGAGCACCATCACCGTGGTGCTGCCGGTGCTGGGCAATCTCACCTGGCACAATCTCTGGCGGATGGCGCGGCTGTGGGCGATCGTGCTGGTCGCCAACGTGGCCGGCACGTTGTTCGCCGCACTCTTTTGCACGTTTACGCCGGTACTCCCGCCGGAGCTCTTGCAGGGCATGCTTGCAATCTCCAGGCACCTGACCGAATTCAGCACGACGGACATGTTTTTCCGCGGCATCACCTCCGGCTTCCTCATAGCCGCGATGGTGTGGATGCTGCCTGCGGCAGAGAGCGCAAAGTTCGCCGTGATCACGCTGATGACCTACATCATCGCAGTCGGCAACTTCACCCACATCATCGCCGGCAGCATGGAAGCCTATCTGCTCGTGCTCTGGGGGGACTGGCAGTGGTGGCAGATGCTGCTGCAATTCTTCGTGCCGGTGCTGCTCGGCAACATGGTGGGCGGCACGGCGCTGTTCGCGCTGATTTCCTACGCGCAGGTGATGGAGGAGCTGTGAGGAGCGGCCGGCTCCCTATCGCTGATTGATGCAGGAATTGATGTAGTTGGTGCGATCCCCGGTGGCCTGACCATAGACGCCGGCCTGATGGGCGCAACGGACAGCACGCTGCTGCGACGTTTCAGTGCCGGTGGGAGACGGCAGGTTGCGCAGGGTCCGCCCCGTTTCCGGCACATAGAGCGACGGCGGCACCTTGCTGTCCTCTTTTTGCGGCACCGGCCGGGGCTTCGGCGTGGTAACCCGTTCCCTGGTGCCACGCGGCGACTTGTATCTGGGCGCAAGCCACGGTTCGGGGTTTTCCTTCGGCTTTGCGCGTGACGCCCGGCTCGCCGTCCCCGGCTCCGGCTTCATGATGTTGTAGCGGTCGCCGTCGAATTGCGCGTGCGCCGGGCCCGCTGCCAGGAGCGCCGCGGCGACGGCAAAAGCGATCGGACACGCACCGACGACCATTCCGGTCAGATAGGCATGCACGTTGCGCACGGCTAGTCCTCCGGCGCCTCTTCGATGGGATCGTAGCGCCTCGGGTCGAAGCCGAGCAAATTCCAGGACTGCTGCATGTGCGGGGGAAGCGGCGCCGACACGTCGATCACGCCGCCGCGCGGATGCGGAATCACGATTCGGCGCGCCAGCAGATGCAGCTTGTCCTGCAACCCGCCGGGCAATTCCCAGTTCTCCTTGTTGAAATATTTCGGGTCGCCGGCGATCGGATGGCCGATATGGGCCATGTGAGCGCGCAGCTGATGGGTGCGGCCGGTCACCGGCTTGAGCGACAGCCAGGCCAGGCGCTTTGCCGCCGTCTCCACCACTGCGTAGTAGGTGACCGCGTGGCTGGCACCCTTTTCGCCATGTGTGGCGATCCGCATGAACGAGTCCTCCTCGCGTTCCTCCTTGG
>CAZUDR010000422.1:0-3414 GCA_964618715.1 uncultured Undibacter sp.
GCCGCCGTCGTCGATCTCCGCCCAGGCGGCGGCGCGATCGACCGTCGCGGTGCGGGCGATACCGTACCAGCAGGCAGCCATTCCGCGTCCGCGTTTGCGCGCCATAATCCTACTCCGCCGCTTCCTGTTTGCCATTCACCGCAAACCGGGCGCCGAGCGAAACCGGCGGACGAATGTCGTCGCGATCGAGGTCGCGGCGCGTATCGCCGCGCTGCGACGGCACGCCCTTTTCCCAGCCGCTGCCCTGTTCGGCCGCGTCCAGGCAACGGCCGAGGCTGACCGACCTGAGCTTCTGTTTGGTGTGCGTCATCGCGCCATCGCGCATCATGTTGATGCGGCGGATCTCGAACGGGTCGAGGCCGAGCCGTTCGGCGGCAATGTCGAGATGGCTTTCGGTGGCGAACTGCGTCTGCAGGGCGCCGAACGATCGGAAGGCCCCGGACGGCGTGTTGTTGGTATAGACGCCGTAGGTATCCATCACGAGATTCGGGATGTTGTAGGGACCGGCACCGAGGATCGCAGCCTTGCGCATGACGCCTTCGGTCGACAGGCCGTAGGCACCGCCATCGGCGATCATCCTGAAGTCGACGGCCCTGATCCTGCCGTCGCGGGTCAGCCCCATGCGCAGCGTTGTCTTCGACGGATGCCGCTTGGCGGTCGAGACGATCGACTCCTCGCGGCTGAAGACGAGCCGGACCGGCCGCCGCGTCTTCATCGCCAGCAGGGCCAGCATGCCCTGATAGATCATGTCTTCCTTGCCGCCAAAGCCGCCGCCCACCGGGCTCATGATGAAGCGCACTTTGGCGATCGGCTTGGCGATGATCTTCGCCAGCATGTGGCGGTGATGGGTAATGTTCTGGCTCGGCGACACGATGGTGACGACGCCGTCATGATCGACATAGGCGAGCCCGGCCTCCGGCTCCAGATAGGCGTGCTCGATCGCCTGCGTGGAATAGGTCTCCTCGATGACCAGATCGGACTCCGCGAAACCCTTCTCGATGTCGCCGACGCGGATCGGGATATGGGTGGTGATGTTGTCCGGCGCGTAGTCGTGAAGAACGGGCGCGCCGGGCTTCAAGGCATCCTCGGCGCTGAAGACGGCCGGCAGCGGCTCGTATACGACCTTGATGGCCGCGGCTGCACGACGCGCGGTCAGCGGGTCTTCCGCCGCGACGGCGGCCACCGCCTCGCCGACATAGCGCACCTTGCCGCGCGCCATCACCGGCTGGTCGTGCACGAAAACGCCAAAACCGTCCTCGCCCGGCACGTCGTCGCAGGTGATCACGCCCTCAACACCCTCCATCGCCTCCGCAGCGGAGGTATCGATGGAGACGATCTTCGCGTGGGCGTGCGGCGAGCGCAGCACATGGACGTGCAGCATGCCTGGCATCACCATGTCGCCGGCATATTTCAGCGCACCGGACACCTTGCTTGGCGCGTCGAGGCGGCGCACGTTCTTGCCGATATAGTCGCCGGCCTCGGCGTCGATCTCGTCGAGGGCGCTCATCGTCGCCTGGCCGTTCTGGATGTCGCGGGCAACCTCCACCGCGTCAAAGATCTTCTGGTAGCCGGTGCAGCGGCAGATATTGCCGCCGAGGCGCTCCTTGATCTCCTCGCGATCGGCGAACGGATTGGCCCGCAGCGCGGCTGTCGCCGCCATCACCATGCCGGGGATGCAGTAGCCGCACTGGCTGGCGCCGGCCTTGTGGAAGGCCTTTTGCAGGAGCGAGAGTTCGCCGGTGCGGGCCAGTCCCTCGACGGTCTCGATGTCCGCGCCCTGCGCCTTGGCCACGGGCAACAGGCACGACTTCATCAGCACCCCGTCGATAAAGACCGAGCAGGTGCCGCATTCGCCGGCGCCGCATCCTTCCTTGTTACCAGTGAGGTGGAGGTCCTCGCGCAGGAAGTCGAGCAGCCGCTGATGCGGTTTCGCGCTCCTCTTGACTTTCCGGCCGTTGATGGTGGCTTCGAAACGGATGTCAGGCATAGGCCGCCTCCAGTTCGGGGGCGAGGGCATCGGGCGAGGCGCCGGCGCGGCGGGCGGCATTGATCAGGCCGCGCAGCATGAAGCCGCGCACGACGTCGCGGCGGTATTCCTGGCGCGTACGCGAGGCAACGAGATTGACCGGCATGGCGGCCGCGCGATCGAGCCGGTCCATGCCGAGCGGCTGGCCGCGCAGGACTTGCTCGACATCGGTGAGCCGGAGCGGTCTGGGCGCGATGCCGGCGATGGCGAGCCGCACGTCCTCGATGGTGCGTCCGGAGCTGTCGAGCCTGACCAGGGCGGCGAGGCAGACCAGCGAAATCACCAGCGACCGGCGATGGCCGACCTTTTCGAAACTGCCGCCATAGGCGGGCAAGGCGTCACATTCGATGGCCGTGAGCAGTTCGCCCTCGTCCAGCGCGGTCGTGTTCGGACCGGTGACGAACCGGTCGAGCCTCATGCGCCGGCGGGCGACCTTGCCGCCGGCATCCTTTGCCAGTTCCACCTCCGCCTCGTGTGCGATCAGGCACGGCGTGCCGTCAGCGGCGGGGGACGCATTGATGATGTTGCCGCCGATGGTGGCCTGCGCCCGGATCTGGTCGTCGGCGAACCAGACGGCGCAGCGCGGCATGCACGGCAGCGCGCGGCCGAGCGCCGGATCGTCGAGAAAACGCTGGATGGGCGTGGCGGCTCCGAGCCGCACGCGCTTCTCGTCGATGCGCCGCTCGGTAAGTTCGGGAATTTTCGAGACGTCGATGATGACGGGAATGTCGACGTCACCGGCCCGTCCCTCGCGAGCCCAGGGAAATGTGTCTGTACAGCCGGCGACGATGCGATAGCGGCCGCGATGCTGCGCCATCGCGGCAAAAGCTTCCTCGAGCGAAGCCGGCGTCAGGTATTCGTCGCAGATGAGCATCGTTGCTCCCTTGCGCCCTCTTCCTTCGAGATGCCCGCCTTCGGCGGGCTCCTCAGGATGAGGGCTCTGGTTCCGCCTCATGGTGAGGAGCGGTGCGCAGCGCCGCGTCTCGAACCATGAGGTCGGCCGGCTACTCCGCCGCCACTTTCTGCGCGGCGTCCGTCTTCGCCTTCACCACTACCTTGATGGCGTCCTCGACGCGGTCCTTGGCATAGCGGATCGCGGTCGGCAGATCGTCGAGCGGGAAGGTGTGCGTGTGGATCCTGGTGGCGTCGAAGCGCTTCTGCCGCATATAGGCTTCGGCGCGATGCGTGGCGCTCTTGCCCTCGCCGCGGATGCCGTAGACATAAATGTTGTTGCGAACGATGTGCGCCACGTCCACCGGCACTTCCTCGTGCGCGAATGCGGCGAGACAGACCTTGCCGCCGCGATTGACCATGCGCACGGCATCGTTGACCGCGCTGGTCGCCGCCGAGCATTCGACCACGTAGTCGACGCCCTTGCCGCCGTTGAG
>CAZUDR010000423.1:0-3410 GCA_964618715.1 uncultured Undibacter sp.
TACGGCTTGGCCACCTCGAGCTTGGCGAAGTTGGAGGGGAATTCGCAGTGGATGCGCTTCACAAAGACGCGTGATCTCGATCGAGGGATGATCCGGCTAACGGACGACGACCGGTATGACGCGCTACAAGCGCATAGGCGCTAACTGCCTGACTGGAAACGGTTTTTGCCGCTCGCACACTCACTCCATCATCGGCGCGGCACGGAAGCGGCGGCACTGGCTCCGCGGCGTTATTTCTTTTTTCTCAGCCACTTGATCGATTTTCGCTTTGTCTCATGTCGTAGCTTTTTCTAGCTCAGTTCGACTGAGCGGTCGGAACAGTTGATTGTCAGCCCAATCGAACCTTCCATCATCGTCCATTCACGCAGATCAAAGGTGCGTAGCCCCTTAATGACGAACGGGTCTTCCTCCGCGATCGCGCGCGCCTCTTCGATCGATACCGCGCGCAGGATCGTCAAACCATCCCCCGGGTTTCCGGATAGAGGCCCGGAAGCGAACAGGATACCGCGCTTCTCCAAGGCGATCATGAATTCGAGATGCTCCCGCAGCGTCGTACTGATGTTGACGCCCTCTATGCCACGCCAGAATATGACATAGAGCTTTTTGCCCAGCATCCGATCCAGCAGTTCTTTCGCGTCGCCAGTCATGGGAGAACCTCGCAACATCCCAGGGTTGAAAATGTGGCAAACCTGGCACTGCCCGCAGCCCTTGCCTCGACGGTGTCGACGGGCTCGCAGATTGCGCTACGGGGCATTCCATTAATCGAAGTCATCTTGCCTGCAATGCCGGACGGACAATTCTTGCCGGGCACGTCGCGCAACGCATGCACGCGCCCATCGAGAAGGCAAACAGGTGTCCTTGTATTCGCGATATCAACACTACCGGGCTTGTAATCGTTCATTTTCCGCTCTTGGCTGACGGAACCGGAATCCCTGCCGCCTCGGCAACCTTTGCATAAATCGATGCGACATCCTTTTGGGCGAGCCCGGTCGCCATCGCCGCGTCGTAAATTTTCTCGGCCGCCGTGAGCAAAGGCGTTGGACAGGATATTTCTTTCGCCTTCTCCTGAATCAGATGCACGTCTTTCGTCAATATTGCCGTGGAACCGCGAATCACGTCCCAGTCGCCAAGCGACATCGACATCGCACGCACACTGAATTGCAGCGACCCGCCTGCCCCGTCTTTAAGCGCATCGATCATTCTCGACGGATCAAGCTCCAGTTTCGTGCCGAAAGCCAGGGTCTCGGCCGTTGCCGCGATATTGAGCGCGACCAACATGTTCGCGCACAATTTGACCTTCAATGCACTGCCAAACGGCCCCAAAAAAAAGACCTTCGACGAAATTGCGTCGAAGAGTGGCACTGACTTTTTGTAGAGCGTTTCTTCGCCACTGACATAGATGATACCCATGCGATCCTGCACCATGCGCGGAATTCCGCTGATCGCGCAGTCAAGCATCGCGCCGCCGCGCGCGCGCAGCGCTTCAGCCTCTGTCGCCTTGCAGGCTGTGTCCAATGTCGAAAGCTCGATCAGAAGCCGCCCTTCACAGCGGCCGGAGGCCAAGCCGTTTTTCCCGGAAACAACCTCGACAAGTGCATTTCCATCCGGCAGACAGGAAAAGACCGTTTCGCATTTCTCGATCACCTCGCGAGGCGAGCTCGCCGCGATGCCGCCGGCAGCGACAAATGCGTCCATACTCCCGCGACGGAAGCCGATAACCGAGTGCCCGGCTTTCATGAGATTCACGGCAAGGGGAAAGCCGATCTGCCCCAAGCCTATCATCCCGACATTTGCCATCTTTCCTCGCCTGTCGTTTCGTCCCGTGCACGCGCCTGGCCAGATTACCGGAATTCTGGTTCTTCTCCCTCTTGGCAAATGCCTGACGATCGATCTTTCCGGTTCCGGTCCTGGGCAACTGCTTCAGCAACAACACTTCCCGCGGATATTTATACGGCCGCAACTTTCTTTGTCACGTATCAACCAGGCGGGGCCGGCTACGACACCGGTAGATCGCTCCACTTTCTCTGCACGATGACGCTGACAGTGACGACATTTCTACTTATTCTAGTCTTTTCCCCGGTTATCGCCCTTCCTGTTGGGTCAATCCCGGAGCACAATGGTAACGAACATGCGCGCCCGCACCGAACAACGTGTGAAAAGATGGGGTGAACAACGCTGGCTTATCGATGCCGTTATTCAGGCAATCGGTATGGAGTGGGACCAGAACCGGCTGGGATATACGATGTATCCGGCAGGCCCCGATGCCATCGGCGACTTTCGCAGCGTGGGCATGAGGGTCCGCAAGTTTGCGGACATGCACCGGGAATTCGGAGCCGCGGCCAAACGCAGAGAAACCAAAGCCGAAAAATTCGAGCAGGATGGCCGCTTTGTGTCGGCCCGTGAAAGCTATTTCATTGCCGCGATGCTCTACTCGGCCGCCCGGTGGCCGATCTTTGAGACCAATGAGACATCATCGGCATACAATGCGCGGATGATCGCCTGTTACGACAAATTCGCGAGTCTGATGAACCGGCCGATCAACCGTGTTGAAATTCCCTTTGGCTCCGCCGGCAAGTTTCTTCCCGGATACCTGCACCTTCCGCGCAAACCGGAACCTGGCGAAAAATTCCCCTGCGTCATCGGAATTGACGGCATGGACGGCTCGAAGGAAATCATGTGCTCGATCTATGGCGACAAATTCCTCGAGCGCGGCATGGCCAACTTCATTTACGACGGTCCCGGGCAAGGCGAGTGCACGATCAACGGCCTGCATGTCACCGAGGACAATCATTTGAATGCTGCGCTCGCCGTTTATGAATGGCTTGCGAAGCACCCGCACATTGACACCGAGCGTATCGTCATCTGGGGCATCAGCTTTGGAACCTATTTCGGCCTCCAGGCTGCTGCCGCTCTTGGAAGCCGGGTCAGGGGCGCTGCTGTCACATTCGTCTGCCATGAACCGGGGATGAGCACGATCATGGACAAGTCGTCCCCTTCGTTCAAAATGCGGTTCATGTATATGGCTGGATATGACGACGAGGCAGCCTTCGACAGGTTCGCTGAAAAATTCACGCTCCATCCTTATGTGCCGCGGATCGAATGTCCCGTCATGATCCAGGCCGGAGAAGATGACGAACTCTCTCCGGTGGAATTTACCGACGAACTGATGGCCAGGATCAAGCCTCCCAAGACGTTCGTTGTCTGGCAGGGCGAGCGGCATTCGATCGGCGGCAACAATCCGTCCTCATATCTCGGAGAACACTGGTTCACGATGCTTGCGGACTGGTGCCTCGACCGCATCAACGGAAAGCCGGCGCCAAATGAGCGGGTCTTCATCGATGCGTTGGGCCGCGCGACCGCGACCCCGTACTGAGCGCTGGAACGCCGCCCATGCGGCGGTGTAAAGCGCA
>CAZUDR010000424.1:0-3399 GCA_964618715.1 uncultured Undibacter sp.
CCCGTTCCGCGACGTCTACATCCACGCGCTGGTGCGCGATGCCTCCGGCGCCAAGATGTCAAAGTCGAAGGGCAACGTCATCGATCCGCTGGCGCTGATCGACGAATACGGTGCCGACGCGCTGCGCTTCACGCTCGCCGCCATGGCGGCGCAGGGGCGCGACATCAAATTGTCCACGCAGCGCGTCGAGGGTTACCGCAATTTCGCGACCAAGCTGTGGAACGCGGCGCGCTTTGCGGAGATGAACGACTGCGCGACGGTCAAGGGTTTCGATCCGGCGTCGGCGAAGGAAACGCTCAACCGCTGGATCGCGCACGAGACCGGAAAGGCCGCGTCCGATGTGACGGGGGCGCTGGAAGTCTATCGCTTCAACGATGCAGCGGGCGGACTCTACCGCTTTGTCTGGAACATCTATTGCGACTGGTACCTGGAGCTGGCGAAGCCCCTGCTCACCGGGCCCGACGGTGCCGCGAAAACGGAGACCCGGGCCATGGTGGCCTGGGTGCGGGACGAAATCCTCAAGCTCCTGCACCCGTTCATGCCGTTCGTCACCGAAGAACTCTGGGAGGTCACCGCCGCGCCGAAGCGCGACGGCATGCTCGTCCTCGCGACCTGGCAGGAGCTTGCCGGTCTCGCCGACGACAGCGCCGAGGCGGAGATCGGCTGGGTGATCGATCTGGTGACCGCCGTCCGTTCGGTGCGCGCCGAGATGAATATCTCAGCGCAGATGCCGCTGTTGCTGACCGGCGTGTCGGCGGAAACCCGCGCCCGGGCCGAGCGCTGGACCGAGTTCATCAAGCGGCTCGCCCGCGTCTCCGATATTTCCTCCGCCGATGCCGCCCCGCAGGGTTCGGTGCAGCTGGTGGTGCGCGGTGAGGTGGTTGCATTGCCCCTCAAGGGCGTCGTCGATCTCGCCGCCGAGCGCACCCGGCTCGACAAGGAAATGCAGAAGGCGGAAGCCGACATCGCCCGGGTCGATGCCAAGCTGGCGAACGCCAATTTCGTCGCCCGCGCGCCGGAAGAGGTGGTCGAGGAGGAAAAGGAAAAGCGCGAGGAGGCGCTCGCCCGCAAGGCCAGGATTGCCGAGGCGCTCGAACGGCTCAAGGGCGCGGCGTAGCGGTTGTCACGGCCACTCTCCGCCTCATCCTGAGGAGCGGCGTGTGAGCGCCGCGTCTCGAAGGATGGGGCGGCCCGCAAGCGTGGAGACGCGCACCGGCGGGGCGCTCAGCATGAGGGCCGAAAGGCGTTGCGGCGTATGGGGCCTCGCCGTCGCGGAGACGACGACCTTACTTGAACGGCTTGCTCAGGAACCGCGACCCCTTCATCCCGTAGCGCCAGGGATGCTCCACCGCCTTGCTGATGCCGATGCGCGGCCCGGTCACGATTTCCGGCACGGTTGCGCGTGCGCGGACCTCGAAAGGCGGCCGGTCGAGCGCGAGCCCGTTGTGCCGCAGACGGATGCCCAGCGCCTGGCCCACCTTGCCGGGTCCCGAGCACAGGGCGCGCTCCTCGCTCGTCCGGCGCCGCCGGCGCATCAGGCCGAGCCCCTGCGTCGGCTCCAGCGCCCGGATCAGCACCGCGCTGGCGGAGCCCGCTGCTTCGCAGACGAAATTCAGGCACCAGTGGATGCCGTACGAGCGGTAGACATAGGCAAAGCCCGGCGGCCCGAACATCACCCGGTTGCGCTCGGTCTCGCCGCCATAGCTGTGCGCCGCCGGATCGGTGTGATGATAGGCCTCCACCTCGACGATGATGCCGCCGGTCCCGTCCACAAACAGGCTGGCACCGATCAGGTCCGGCGCCACTGCGTGCACCGAGCGGGCGAAGAAGGAACGTCGAAGGCGCGGCGGGTTGGCCATGTGTGTTCATGCACGGTGGCAGTCCGTGCGCTCAAGCGTCTCGTCCCGGGACACTTCTTCCGAACAGTGGTTGAAAGCGCATAAACGGCTGTGTCCTGCCTGCAACAGTAGTGGAGCAATTGGGCCACAACGGCGTGTGATTGCCCCCGGCGCCCCGATTTGGCCATACCCTGCGCCGAAATGGGGGCCGCTGAGGCAAGCCACAAACCGTTGCGGGTATTCCGGTTTTCCGGGCCGCGGTTCCTCGGGCAAAGCCGGCGCATCAGTCCGGTGAATACAGCGTGCGGGCCGGGGGGCCGACCAAGGTTATGGACGCCAAGACGAATCTGAAATCGAGACTGCCCAGCCGGCACGCGACCGAAGGCGTGCACCGTGCCCCGCACCGGGCCTTCTATTACGCCATGGGTCTGACCAGCGAGCAGATCCATCAGCCCTTTGTGGGCGTCGCCACCTGCTGGAACGAGGCCGCCCCCTGCAATATCTCGCTCATGCGCCAGGCCCAGGCGGTCAAAAAGGGTGTCGCCTCGGTGGGCGCCACACCGCGCGAATTCTGCACCATTACCGTTACGGACGGCATTGCGATGGGCCATGGCGGCATGAAGGCTTCCCTGCCGTCGCGTGAGGTGATCGCGGACTCCGTCGAGCTTACCGTGCGCGGTCACGCCTACGACGCGCTGATCGGCGTCGCCGGCTGCGACAAGTCGCAGCCCGGCATGATGATGGCGATGTGCCGTCTCAACGTTCCGTCCATCTACATCTACGGCGGGTCGATCCTGCCCGGCACCTTCAAGGGCAGGGAAGTCACCGTGCAGGACGTCTACGAGGCGGTCGGCAAGTATTCGGTCGGCGAGATGTCCGACGAGGACCTGCAGACGCTTGAGGAGAATGCCTGTCCGTCGGCCGGCGCCTGCGGCGCCCAGTTCACCGCCAACACCATGGCGACCGTGTCGGAAGCCATCGGGCTGGCGCTGCCCTATTCCGCGGGCGCCCCTGCGCCTTACGAACTCCGCGACAAGTTCTGCATGCTGTCCGGCGAGATGATCATGGACCTGATCCAGAAGAACATCCGCCCGCGCGACATCGTGACCCTCAAGGCTCTGGAAAATGCGGCTGCCGTGGTCGCGGCCACCGGCGGTTCCACCAATGCTGCGCTGCACCTGCCGGCGATCGCGAACGAATGCGGCATCAAGTTTGATCTGTTCGACGTGGCGGAAGTCTTCAAAAAGACTCCATATATCGCAGATTTGAAACCGGGCGGCCGTTATGTCGCCAAGGATATGTTTGAGGCTGGCGGCGTGCCTCAGCTGATGAAGACGCTGCTGGATCACGGCTATCTGCATGGCGATTGCCTGACCGTGACCGGCCGCACCATCGCCGAGAACATGAAAAGCGTGAAGTGGAACCCGGACCAGGACGTGATCTACCCGGCCGACAAGCCGCTATCGCCGACCGGCGGGGTGGTGGGGCTGAAGGGTAACCTGGCTCCCGAAGGCGCCATCGTGAAGGTCGTTGGTCTGCCCTCGCTCAAGTTTTCCGGTCC
>CAZUDR010000425.1:0-3392 GCA_964618715.1 uncultured Undibacter sp.
CAGATGCACGCCGAGTTCGGCCATGATGTCCTCGGCGTCGACCAGCACGTCGAGCAGATGGGACACCGGCGCGCCCTGGTAGCCGCCCACGTAGGAGACACCCGACTGCAGCAGCGCCTTGGTCACGGCCAGGATGCCCTCGCCGCGGAAGGTCTCGCCGTCGCCCAATCTGAGCGCCTCCACTTCCTTCTTGAACGAGCGTTCCATCGCGGGTCTCCCGGGCAACCCCTGCGGGCCAATGGTTTGGAACTAAACTATTCTACCAAATTCCGCCTACATATGCGAAAGCAGCCGCGTCGCCAAGATCGGGAAGGCGATGAGAACGGTGGCATAGACAGCGTTCGCGAAACGGGATTTTATGGATTTCCAACCTCGGTTGTGCGTCGCGTTGAACCCGGGTCAATTGATGACCATGCGGCGGACGATCAGACCGAGCGCAAAAGGGGCGAATTGTTTGAGGTCGGACTCAAACGGGTGACGCGGACGGGGGGACGCGCCACCGGCTTGCTGGGGGAACAACGTGTGCGTGCCATGAACGCATCGGGACGAAACCGGCGTGGCCGGAACGGAGAGGCGGCTCCCGAAGGAATAAATTTCGGACCGCTGGCGACGTGGATCGGCTTTAACCTGCGGATGGCGCAGGAGGCCACCTTTCAGGCGTTTTCGCGCCGCTCGCAGGAGATCGGCGAGACGCCGGGACGCTTTGCCACCCTGATGCTGATCTCGCGCAATCCCGGCATCAGCCAGACCGAGCTCTCACATGCCGCCGGCCGCGACAAGTCGAGCCTGACCCCGGTGGTGGAGGACCTCGTGCGGCGGGGTCTGGTCGAGCGCAAGCGCGTGTCCAGCGACCGGCGCACCTACCGGCTCAACCTGACTTCGGCCGGCAAGAAGACGCTGACGATGCTCGTCCGCTGCGCGCGCCAGCACGAGCGCAACCTCGACCGCGTGATCGGCCGGCGTGATCGCAGCCGGTTTCTGGCGCTGCTGAAGAAGATCGCGGCGGAAATCGAATAACACGTGTATTCGGGCCGCGCATCTTCCGGAAACGTCACATCCGAAACTTCTCCAGCACGCCGTCCGGCACGGGATGCGACTTCAACCGCCCGGTCTCGTCGCGCACGACCCAGACACGCTTCTCGGAACATTCGACGCAGACATTCCCGTTGTGGCTCAGGCGGTGCTCGATGTCGAAACTGGAGCGGCCGAAGCTGACGACGGTATCCACCACGACGTCATCGCCAAAGCGCGTCGGTCGTATGAATTTGGCGCGCGTGCGCACCAGCGGATAGCCGGCAAAATCGAAATGCTTGAGCTGACTGATCTTGGGCATCCCGAGCGCGCGCTCGAACAGCGCGGCGGTCGAGGCATCGAAGATCTCGAAGTAGCGCGGGTAAAAGATGATTCCGGCGGGGTCGCAATCTCCCCACTCGATGCGCACCTGGCGGCTGTTACTGAACGTGGTCACGTCGATTCGCCTGCACTCACCGTGGCGCCATGCGCAGCGCGCCGTCGAGACGGATCACCTCGCCGTTGAGATACCCGTTGTGGATGCAGTGCATGACCAGCGCGGCAAATTCGCGCGGCTCGCCCAGCCGCTTGGGGAAGGGCACCGAGGCACCGAGCGAATCCTGCGCCTCCTGCGGCAGCGCCTTCAGCATCGGCGTGCCGAATATTCCGGGCGCGATCGCCAGCACGCGAATGCCGAACTGGGCGAATTCGCGCGCGGCCGGCAGCGTCAGTGCGGCGACGCCGCCCTTCGACGAGGAATAGGCTGCCTGGCCGATCTGGCCCTCGAAGGCCGCGACCGAGGCGGTCGAGACGATGACGCCGCGATCGCCGTCCGCAAGCGGGTCCAGTGCCTGCATGGCGGCGGCGCAGAGGCGCATCATGTTGAACGTCCCTATCAGGTTGATGCGGATCACGCGCTCGTAATCCTCCAGCGGCATCGGGCCGTCGCGGCCGACAATACGCCTGGCGGGGCCGATACCGGCGCAATTGACCAGGACGCGCGCCGGCCCATGGTCGGCGGCAGCCTTCCCGATCGCGTCTTCCGCGCTCTTTGCATCGGCGACGTCGCAGTTGACCGCGATGCCGTTGATGTCGATCGCTACTTCCGCGGCGGCCTTCTGGTTGACGTCGATGATCGCCACGCGGGCGCCGGCGGCGGCCAGTGTGCGGGCGGTGGCGGCGCCGAGACCCGATGCGCCGCCGGTGACGATCGCCGCCTGTCCCTTGATTTCCATCTGGCGTTTTCCCGTTTACGTTGCCCCACACTCCGTTCATTCCCGCGCAAGCGGGAATCCAGGGCCAATCATAAAGGCAAACTTTGCTGCCCTGGGTCCCCGCTTTCGCGGGGACGAACGGAAACCGATTCGATCCCTAGTTTTTCCGTGCCGCGTCCGTGTTCTCGATCAGCAGCGCGATGCCCTGACCGCCGCCGATACAGGCGGAGGCGATACCGTAGCGGCCACCGCTGCGCTTCAGTTCGCGCGCCAGCGTGAGCGTGAGGCGGATGCCGGTGGCGCCGAGCGGGTGGCCGATTGCGATCGCGCCGCCGTTGACGTTGAGCCTGTCCTCGTCGAGGCCGAGCTCGCGTGTGCAGGCCATCACCTGGGCACCGAAGGCCTCATTGATTTCGAAGCGGTCGATGTCGTCGAGCTTGAGTCCCGCGCGTTGCAGGACCGCCCTGATCGCCGGCACCGGGCCGATACCCATGATCTCCGGCGGGCATCCGACCGCCGCCGACGCGATGATGCGCGCCAGCGGCTTGCCGCCGAGCTTTGCGGCGTAGTCTTTCGAACCGACCAGGATGGCGGCGGCGCCGTCGACGATGGCCGAGGAATTGCCACCGGTCTGCACGCCGCCGAAGGCCGGCCTGATTTTGGCCAGTTGCTCGACCGGCGACGGCCGCACGTGGGTGTCGGCGGACACTTCGTTCCTTATCCTGATTCCGCGGGCCTTGAGGCCATCGGACTCGAACGTCTCGGCGGCGACCGGCGCGATCTCGCCGGCGAGAAAGCCGTTCTTCTGCGCTGCGAGTGCGCGGTCGAAGGAGCGTGCGGCGTATTCGTCCACCTGCGGCCGGGTGATCTGGTACTGCCGCGCCAGGTTTTCGGCGGTGTCGCCCATGGTGAGGTCGGGCCCGGTGTCGCGCAGCGCCTCCCAGAGGAAGTCCTTGAACCCGGGCTGGCCCATGCGAAAGCCGCCGCGCAGGGTGTAGGCGGCTACCGGATTGCGGCTCATCGACTCAGCTCCGACACAGAGCGCCAGTTCCGCGCGGCCGAGTGAAACGGCGTCGGAGGCCTGCGCCAGCACCTCGATGCCGGTGCCGCAGACGCGCTGCACCATGTGTGCCGGCGTCGTCTCCGGCACGCCGGAGTAAAGCCCGA
>CAZUDR010000426.1:0-3388 GCA_964618715.1 uncultured Undibacter sp.
GATGCGGGTCATGCGGGGACGAGCCGTTGCAGTCGTGAGTTCGTGCAATCGTGCACAAAGCATGGACAGTTACCGGCGTAAAGACGCGGGCGGGCCGGAGCATTAACGCCCTTGCCCCGTTATCGGGCCACCCCTGGAACGGTTTTGGGAGAGAATCGGAGTGGACGGACGGGCATCGCGATGCGGTAAACGGGATGGTCGCCGCGGCAGCGAATACGGGCGTCCATGGACCGTTCCGAGCCCCGGATCGGGGGATCATTCGCGAGGAAATCGCCCTGGAAACGACCATTGGCAGGTTTCGTGGCCGCTGGTGGTGTTAAGCAAACCACCCGGCCATCTTCGAGTTGACATTTTTGGTGTGCTATTAGCCCATGGTCACAGTCCTTCCCTTGGGCCCCGGGCCCCACCACGAACCAGTCTGGCGAACGGCATGTTTGGCAAGGCGCGAATTCCGTTTCGACTGGCCGGACTGGCGGTTGCTGCCGTCGTGGCCTGCGCCGGCGCAACTGCCGTCGAAGTGATGTTCAGTGCCCCGGCACAGGCGCAACTCTTTGACGATGGACGTTATCCCTTCCTGAAGCGGCAACGGCAGAGACCGTCGGGCGGCGGTTTTTTCCAGCGACTGTTCGGTCCGGTGACCCGCCCGCCGACCCGGCAATACGACTCGGACGCGCCGCAGCAGGCCGATCGCTCGCGCGCTCCGCCGCCGGCCAGGCAGGAGGAGGGGGTCACGCCGACCACCTCGATCGTGGTCATGGGCGACAGCATGGCCGACTGGCTTGCCTATGGCCTGGAAGACGCATTTTCCGAGGCGCCCGAAATCGGCATCGTCCGCGAGAACGAGCGCAATTCGGGCCTGGTCCGGTACGACCGCAAGAGCGATGTCGACTGGTGGCATCACGCTCGCGAGTATCTTGCGAAGAACAAGGCCGACTACGTGGTCATGATGCTCGGCATCCACGACCGCCAGAGCATTCGTGAAAGGGATGTCATCGAGCAGGCCGAAAAGGAAGCGGAGGAGCAGAAGAAGCAGGCCGAGGAGGCCGTTCAGAGGGCCCTCGAAAACGCTCCCGGCGCCGCGACCGGCACGGACCAGCAGAACGCCGGCAATGAGGACAAGGCCAAAGAGTCCGAGCAGCAAAAGGCTGCCGCACCCGAGGCGAAGAAGCGCAGGAGTTCGAACGCGGTCTTCGAGTTCCGCAGCGACCGGTGGGAAAAGATCTACCTGCGACGCATCGACCAGACGATCGCGGCGCTGAAGAGCAAGGGCGTCCCGGTGTTCTGGGTTGGCCTGCCATCGATTCGCGGCACGCGCTCGACCGCCGATGCGGTCTATCTCAATGACCTGTTCCGCGCCCGCGCCGAGCGTGCGGGTATCGTCTACGTTGATGTCTGGGACGGCTTCGTTGCCGAGTCGGGCAAGTACTCCTCGTATGGTCCCGACCTTGAGGGCCAGACGCGCCGGCTGCGCTCCTCCGACGGCGCCTTCTTCACAAAGCACGGCGCTCGCAAGCTGGCACACTATGTCGAGCGCGAGATCCGGCGATTCATGAGCAATCGCGCAGTGCCGGTGGCGCTGCCGACCGGACCGCTCGGACCGCTGCCGGATGGCGCGTCAGGCGCACGGCCGGTGGCAGGCCCGGTCATCCCGCTGACGGTCACACCCGTCGCCAGCGAGGCGCTGGCCGGTGCGCCCGGCCGGCATCGCGTGCACGGCGACACCATCGCTGCCGATGCGCTGGTCAGGGGCGACGCGCTCGTCGCGCCGCCCGGGCGCGCCGACGACTTCGTCTGGCCGCCGGGCAGCAGCGCCAACAGGCCGCCTCCGCCGCCGGCTGAAAAGCAGCCGGCGCAGCCAAAGACATCCGGCGTGCGGGATGTGACACCGCTGGCGGCCGTGCCAAAAGCATCGCCGACAATTTCTCCGGTGCCCGAGGTTCCCGCTGCGACCAGCGCCAGCCCGGCGGCGCCGGAGCCTGGCACAGGCGAGGGCGCCACGCGGGATACGGCAACGCGGGCCGCTCCGGACGAAGCCGACAACCCCGCGTCCGGACGACAGGCTGAAACGCCTCGTCCCCCGCAGCCGGTCCAGAACAGCGCTCCGCGCCCGGCGCGTCGGGCCAACTCGCCGCTCGATGCGCTGTTCGGCCGCAACGGCCCGTTTGGCTGGATTCCGCGCTGACGCGTCGACCGGATTGAGGCGGTTCGTGCCCGCCGTCACTGCGGCAGCAATGTCGACCCCATCAGGAACTTGTCGACGGCGTGGGCGCACTGGCGGCCTTCGCGGATCGCCCATACCACCAGCGACTGGCCGCGCCGCATGTCGCCCGCCGCGAACACCTTGGGCAGCGAGGTCTGGTATGCTTCGGTGTCGGCACTGACATTGCCGCGCCGGTCAAGCGCCACATCGAGCGCCTTCAACATTCCTTCATGCACCGGATGTACGAAGCCCATGGCGAGCAGCACGAGGTCGGCCTCGATCTCGAACTCGGTGCCCGGCACCGGCTGGAACCTGGCATCGACGTGCACGCAGTGCAGCGTCTTCACCGCACCGTTCTCGCCCGAGAACTTCTGCGTCAGCACGGCGAATTCGCGCACCGCGCCTTCCTCGTGGCTGGATGAAACACGCAGCTTGAGCGGCCAGTCCGGCCAAGTCAGCATCTTGTTCTCGTGCGCCGGCGGTTCCGGCATGATCTCGAAATTGGTCACCGACACGGCGCCCTGGCGGATCGACGTGCCGATGCAGTCGGAGCCGGTATCGCCGCCGCCGATCACGACCACCTTTTTTCCCGTGGCCAGGATCGGTTCGACGTCGCCGAGTGGTTCGTCGCTGACCCGCCGGTTCTGCTGCGGCAGGAAGTCCATGGCGAAATGAATGCCGTCGAGCTCGCGGCCGGGGATCGGCAGGTCGCGCGGTTTCTCCGCGCCGCCCGAGAGCACCACGGCGTCGTGCTCGTTGACCAGCTTGTCGACCGGCACATTGACGCCGACATGGGCGTCGTAATGGAAGGTCACGCCTTCGGCCGTCATCTGCTCGACGCGGCGGTCGACATGGATCTTCTCCATCTTGAAGTCGGGAATGCCGTAGCGCAGCAGGCCGCCGGCCTTGGCCCAGCGCTCGTAGACGTGCACGTCGTGGCCGGCGCGCGCGAGCTGTTGCGCGCAGGCGAGACCCGCGGGCCCCGAGCCGACAACCGCCACCGTCCTGCCGGTCCTGCGCGCCGGCAATTCGGGCTTGAGGCCTTCCGCGATCGCCCGGTCGGCGATCTCGCATTCGATGGTCTTGATGGTGACCGGGTTCTCGTCGATGTTGAGCGTGCAGGAGGCCTCGCACGGCGCCGGGCAGACGCGTCCGGTCACCTCGGGGAAATTGTTTGTCGAGTGCAGG
>CAZUDR010000427.1:0-3366 GCA_964618715.1 uncultured Undibacter sp.
ATGGTCTCGCATCATCATGAGAGCCGGGTGCTGTTCGAGCGCACTCGCGACGCCTTCGACCGGCTCTACCAGGAATCCGCGGAATCGACGCGCATTCTCGCCATCGGTGTGCACCCGTACGTCACCGGCCAGTCGCACCGCATCAAGTATTTCGAGGACCTGTATACCTATATCAACGGCCACGATGGCGTAGTGCACATGGTCGGCGAAGAGATCATGGACTGGTACGCGGGCCAGGTCCCAAAGCCTTGGAAGTAGCACCAGCCGCAACGGGTCGATGACCAGCCGAACTTTCCCCAACGCTGGGGAACAGCAAAACCTTTAGGCCGACAACGAGCAGGAAGGCCGCAATCACCTTCCGGAACCAATTCTGAGGTATCCGGTCCACAATCTTCTTCGCCAGTTTGGCTCCGAGAAAGGAAACTGGCACGAACAGGACTAACCCCCAAAGCAGCCTGGGTTCCGGCCTTGCACCGTCCGACCAATACGTAGCCAGGCGTCCGCTGTCGATGATCAGGCCGATTGCTCCTCCGGTCGCTATGTACACGGCCTTTGGCAGATCGAAGGCCGACAGGAACGCACCGCGCACCGCGCCGCCGATACCGAAGATTCCGGCGCTGAGAATGGCCTATCGGCTGCTGAGCACTCCCAGCTGGGCCGGCGGGACATTGTGTCATCAGGCGGCGCTGGCAAACTTCAATTCACCTATAGCGTCGGCAAAAGCATCAAGTGTAACGCGTATGTCCTCATCGGTATGGGCCGTCGAGATGTAGTATTTGCTCTCGCTCTTAAGGACGCCGCGTTCGCGGAGCAGGAGGTTGCAGCGCTTCACCACTGCCTCATCGCCGAGGGCAGAGCGGTAGTCTCTGACCTCGCCCTCTGTGAAAACGACGTCAAACATCGGTGCATCTCCGAGAACGACCGCCTTGACGCGGGCGTCCTTTAGCGCCTGCGTGTACCCCTCCATTAGCGCGCGGCCCGTCTTGAAGATCCGCTCATAGGCGCCGGGGCGCTTGAGGATCTCCAGCGTCTTCAGGCCCGCCGCCGCCGCGACAGGATTTCCAGAGAGAGTACCGACTTGCATCATAAATGCCTCTTCGGATATCGCGCCCTTGTCAAAATGGGCCATGATGTCCGCGCGGCCAGTGATCGCCGCCAGCGGAAAGCCGCCTCCGATCGCCTTGCCGAGCGTGCAAATGTCGGGTGTTACACCGTAATATTGCTGCGCTCCGCCGTACGCAAACCGGAAGCCGGTCACCACCTCGTCGAAGATCAATAGAAGATGGTTCTCCTCGGTGAGCTTTCGCAAGCCCTCGAGAAATCCTGGCCGAGGTGAAATGAGGCGCTGGAACGGTTCGACAATTATGCCGGCAAGTTCGTCCCTGTGCTCGCGGATCAGATTGGACACCGCTTCGAGATCGTTGAATGGAGCGACCAGAATTTCGTTGCGTACGCTGTTTGGGATGCCGGCGGAATCCGGAAGTGGTTCCGGTGAATTGATGAACCGCTTCGGAGCCAGGCTCATGAGGCCATAATCGCTCATGCCATGATAACCACCCTCGAACTTCAGTATTTTGTCGCGCTTCGTATAGGCACGGGCGAGGCGCATGGCGTAAGCGTCGGCCTCTGAGCCCGAGCTTACGAAGCGTACCTTCTCCGCACACGGCACGGCGTCGACAATCTCTGCGGCAAGACGAATGCCATCGGCGTTGTTGACAAAGAATGTAGTGCCCTTCGAGATTGCCTGATGCGCTGCATCCACAACCTCGGGGTGCGCGTGACCGACGATCATGGGGCCAGAACCCAGTAGATAGTCGATGTACTCATTGCCGCTTACGTCCCAGACATGGCTACCACGTCCTTCGGCAATGACGGTTTCGTGGGGTACATTGCCGAATGTACCGCCCGGCAGAACGCGTCGCGCGGTTGCGACTATTTCGCTTTCGGCTTCAGAGCGCTTATTCTGCTTCTGCGCCATCCTGACCTCCTCTTTGAACCACGGGATGCTGCTGCTCTGTCAGTGGCTCAGCGGTATCTAATGTCCAGCCATAATCTCGTCGCGCGGCCTCCCGAGTAACGTAGCCGTCGGCGATATCGTTGGCGATTGCTGTGCGATCGCGCTTTTCCGGCGGGCCATAGCCTCCGGCGCCCGACAAGCGGAAGCTCATCACATCGCCTTTTTTGATCTCACGGGTCTCTTTGGAATGCAGCCGTTCATCCCCGGCGTGGGATATTAGAATGCTTACCGCTAAGGCGCCGGGCTTGCCGCCGAAAATGCCGTATGGCTGAAAGACATGCCGATCCCCGAGATGCGAAAGCACCGCCGTCGAATTCAGCAGCTCGATATCCTTGCGAACGCCGCAGCCCCCGCGCCATTGCCCCGCGCCGCCAGTGTCAGGAATAAAGCCGAATCGACGGATGCGCACCGGGTTGTTGGTCTCATGGACTTCAATCGGGATATTGGAGCAGTTCATAACCGGACAAAGCCCTTCGGCCCCATCGCTCCCATAGCGGCCGCCATAGCCTGCCAGCGACACGTCGTACATGACAAACGGACGCCCCGTGCGGTCGTCGATGCCGCCGATGTTAGGATTGGACCAATGGGAAAAGGCCCCCATCGCGCGGTGCGGCATGGCCCGGGCGAGGGCTCCGTTGATTGTATCGAAGATACGGATCTGCAGAATTGGCCGTCCACCCGAGGGCGCAGGAAATTTCGGATTGAAAAACGATCCCTCGCGAACTTTTAGGTTGATGGGGCGCATGCTGCCCTCGGTTTGCGGGTCGAGTGCATTGCAGAACGCTTTAATGGCAAACACTGCATAAGCACGCGTGTAGTTGATGTACGAGTTGATCGCGGCCGGTACCGCATCTGAGGATCGCGAGAAATCAAATTCTACCTCGCCCTTGCCATCAAAGGTGATGTCGACTGCCATCCGAATAGGTGGAGTACCTGGACCATAATCGTCCATTTGGTCTTCGAAGCTGTATGTTCCAGCCGGCACCTTCGCGAGGGCCTCACGCATCGTCTGCTCAGATCGGGCAAGTATGGCAGCATAGGCGCTTTCAACGAGGTCGATGCCATAGTCGCGAAACATCTTCGATAGGCGGGCCGAGGCAGTGAGATTTGCGGTATGCTGCGCCAAGAGATCTCCGCGCACCTTGTCAGGCATGCGCACATTGCCGAGTACGATCCGCAGGATATCTTCATCGATCTTACCCTCGCGTACGAAGCGCACAGGCAGAATCCGCAGACCTTCTTGGAATGATTCCGTTACGCCGTGCACTTTCTGGGAGCCTGGTGCTGCGCCGCCCATATCTACCTGGTGCGCCGAACAGGCAACGAAGCCGATGATGCGTTCGCAGAGA
>CAZUDR010000428.1:0-3355 GCA_964618715.1 uncultured Undibacter sp.
GGCGTCATCGCCTACAAGATCGCCGCGCATGCGGCGGATCTGGCGAAAGGCCATCCGGCGGCGCAGCTGCGCGACGACGCGCTGTCACGCGCGCGCTTCGAGTTCCGCTGGGTCGACCAGTTCAACCTGTCGCTCGATCCGGAGACGGCGAAGGAATACCACGACGAGACGCTGCCCAAGGAAGCGCACAAGGTGGCGCATTTCTGCTCCATGTGCGGGCCCAAGTTCTGCTCGATGAAGATCACGCAGGACGTACGCGACTATGCGGAAGGCCTGACGGACAACGAGAAGGCGGCGCTCTATCCGGAGGCCGCGCAGAAAGGCATGGCGGAGATGTCGGAGAAGTTCCGCCAGATGGGCGAACAGGTTTACGTCGATGCGGACGCGGTGAAGGAGAGCAACAAGACGCTGTGACATTCCGGGTCCCCGCTGGCGCGGGGACGACCGGAGCAGTTTCCGAAAGCGGGCCGGTGAGCGCGCTAGCGCCTTTCCCGCCAGAGACCGATCACCGCGATCAGCGCGCTGATGGTCGCGGCGAGGAAGAGCACGGAGAGCAGCGGCCCCTCCACCGTCCACTGCAGGTAGCGGGCGAGGTCGTAGACGACATAGGCGGCGAAGGTGAAGGCGAGTCCGTAGAGGTACGGCCGCCCCTTCTGCGCGGCGAGAACGGCGATGACGGCGACGGCCGCTTCCAGCACGATGGAGACGATGAGCAGCATGACGACCCCCCTCTACTTCGCCCGCACGAAGGTAACGAGCACGTAACCCGAGCCGCTTCGCGTTTCGAACGCCGCAGGGCGGCCCTTGCCCATGTCCGCCGCGTTGTCGCAGACCGTCAGCGTGTCACCCTTAAGCGCATAGATCCCTTCCCACGTCTTGCCGCGCAGCGCACCCTCCCCGTGCGCGAAGTCGATCGTCGCCGGCGTCGCATCAGGGTCGGTGCGCACCGTGCCCGCGTAGAGTGTTTTGCCGTCCTTCGATCTGATCTCGAAGCGGTCGCCGGACAGTGTCAGCCGGTGCCCGACGACCCCGGGGGACGGCGCGCCATCGGTCTCCGCCGCGGTCGCGACCCAGCTGCCCTGCAGCGCCGCCTGCGCCGCGACCGGCAGCGCGCCGGCGATAACGAGCCCGGCGCCGAGGATCAGGCCGCACAAGACCAAAATCAGTCGCTGCATCGAACCTCTCCCGCTTTCCCGTAGCCCCCTGCATCCGTCCTGCGAGCCGCAATTACGTCGACCGCGTGCGGACATGCCTGACATAGACATAGACCGCGAGCGCGGCCGCCAGCGCGAGCAAGATGGCGACATAGCCGAACCTGTGCAGCAACGCCGCCATGTCCGCGCCATGCGTGCCGGCGGTGTAGCCGATCGCGGTCCAGGTGAGCACCCAGGCGGCGCCACCGAGCGCGTTGAACAGCAGGAAGCGGTGCCAGGGCATGGCCAGCGAGCCGGCGACGACACCGTTGAGCTGGCGCAGCACGTTGAAGAAGCGCGCGAAGCCGACCGCGGCCGGCCCCCAGCGGGCAAACACCTTTTCCACCTTGGCCAGCCGCTCGTCCGTCAGCCCGAAGCGGCCGCCGTAGCGCAGCAGCAGCGCGCGGCCCAGCTTGCGGCCGATCAGGTAGCCGATGTTGTCGCCGGTGACAGCGCCGGCCCAGGCCGCCAGCACCAGCGGCACGAAGCCGATCTCGCCGCGGCCGGAGAGGATCGACGTCACCACCAGCAGCGACTCGCCCGGCAGCGGCAGGCCGAGCGACTCGAAGGTGAGGATGACGAACACCGCGGCGACGCCGTATTCGTGGACCCACGATTCAAGCGTTCCGACGAGGTGGGAGAATTCGCTCATGGCCCGCGCCCGGATCCGGGCCCTGCCTGCGTACGCTCAGGACGTGGCATCGGCAATGTCCATCCGGTCCATCCTGTCCATCCGCGTGCCGGCGACGCCCGGCTATTTGAGGAAGCCGAGCGCCTCGAACAGCCGGTACTTGTCCCAGTCGACCCAGCTCTCGGCGATCCTGCCATTCTCGAACCGGTCGATCTGCACGCCGGTCCAGGTTGCGCGTTTGCCGGTCGGCGCATGGCCGAGGTATTCGCCGGTCTGCGTCGCCGAGAACTGCCAGCGTGTGGCGACCAGCTCGCCCTCGGCCACCTGCATCAGAATGCGCACCTGAAAGTCGGAGAACGCGCGATGGTTTTCCGCCACGATCTTTTTCCAGCCGGCGAGGTCGACCGATTTCACGCCGCCCTTCGCGTCGGGCTCCTGGTGGTTGACGTAGCCGGCGGCAAAGACCTCGTCCGGCCTGTCGGTGTTGTTGCTGGCCCACATCTCGAGCGAGCGGCGCGACAGGCTCTTCTGCTGGTCGAGCGACATGGTTTTGATCCTCGCCGTGGATTTCGCGCGCGTAGTTTCGGACGCAAGGCCGGCCGCCGGCGCCGCCGCCAGCAGCGATGCGATGGCCAGAATGACGAGCGGCTTCATGCAAACTCCTGTTCACCGTCGAGGCTGCGGTTTGAATTCCCCGGTCGGGACGAAGAGCACAGGCCATTTACGTCAGAAGCTTGTCCAGCGCGTGGCTGACCGCGTCGACACCGCCGGGCGGCGCGATGCCGGCGACGTAGCGGTCCGGCCGGACAACGGACACCTTACCATCGTATTCGGCCAGTGCGGCGTTGGCCGCGGTGTCGGCCAGGCGACAGGCATGGACCCCCTCGGTCGTGCCGGAATTGTCGTTCGACAGGCTGATCAGGGCCGGCCGCAATCTGCGCCACAGCGGATGGCGTGCGGCGGCCGCGACGGCCTGCGGACCGACATTGACGCCGACCAGCGCAAACCCGTTACCAGCCAGCGCATCGAACGATGCAGCGTTCGCATCGTCACCGGCCAGCTCCGGGCGCGGAAACACGCGCCCGACCGGCGATGCATCACCCTGCCCGTCACCGGCGATCAGGCCCGCCTTCAGGCGCGGCTTCGGCATGTAGCGCATTTCGCGAAAATACCGGCGCACCGGCGGGAACAGGTTGGCGAAGGCAAAGAACGCATCGCGCAGCAGCGCCGCCGGCCAGAAGCGGATATTGGCCAGCCGTCCGACCCGGACCGAATAGGCGACGGTTTCCTTCACATTGGCGCGCCGCTCCGGATCGTAGCTGTCCAGCGCGCGCGGCCCGATGTCGCCGCGCAGCACCGCAGCGATCTTCCAGGTGATGTTGGCGGCATCGCGCGCGCCGGTGTTGAGGCCCTGCGCACCGAACGGCGGCATGACGTGCGCGGCGTCGCCGAGCAGGAAGATCCGCCCCGCCTGCATCCGCTCGGCGATGCGGGCGGAAAAGCCGTAGACCACCGCCCGCACGATCTTCAG